>DATNJE010000046.1:0-4652 GCA_035604095.1 Terriglobales bacterium | reverse complement strand
CCCAGCCGCAGGCGCTCCTCAGGCGGGAGTTGCTTGCCGAGCGCGCGCTCCAGGGCCAGCAGCGTCGCTACCGCGTTCGAGGAAGCCCCGCCCAGCCCGCCCTGAACAGGCAGCGCCTTCTCCACTTGAATCACGACCCGGCCGCGCGCCTTGAGCGCCTTCATGGCGCGCTCGGCCATACGCCAGCAGGTGTTGGAGTCGTCCGAAGGAACGCGCTGGTCCTTGGAGCGGATCTCGATGCCGGTCCCGCGGACCACTTCGACCCGCAGCCGGTCGTGCAGGGCGATGGTCTGGTACACGGTGCGCAGGCCGTGGAAGCCGTCGGCGCGTCGGGGACCGATCTCCAGCCCGATGTTGATCTTGGCGAACGAGCGCACCGCGACGGTCATGAGGGGGAGATTCTAACCTACAAGAATCACGTGGCGCGGATTCAACAATTCCGCTGCCCGACCGGGAATATGTCCATCCGATCCTTTGGCGCTTTGAACCGCTTGCGGCACCTGGGACAGCGCAGCTCCGGCAATTCGCTCAGCGGTGGGCGCAGCAGGTCAGAGGAAACCACCACGCTGGCCGGGCTGTGACACTCGGGACACTCGGCCACGCAGGCGACCATCTCGCCTTCTTCCCGCATGCGCCAGGACGAACGGTGGATCATTGGGACTCAAACTCCGAGCGGGACAACTGCGATTGACGAATGATGGACTGCAACGTGCCCAATCGAATCTCTCGATGATCTGGCACTGGGACTGTAATGGTTGAGTCCGAAGTGCGTTTTTGCATGATCACGTGGCTTCCGCGACGCCGCACCTCGGTGAAACCGTTGCGCGCGAGAATCTGGCAGACCTCTCGTCCGGAGAGGACGCGCAATCTACCCAAACGCAACCTCGAGCCGGGTAACGAAGATCTCGGAGTGCAAGCGCCGTTGAACTTCGGACGGGTCAGCCGTTTCGAGAAACAGCTCAACCGCTTCGATCAGATTGCGGCGCGCACTTTCGACGGTATCACCTTGGCTGGCGATGTCCAGCTCCGGGCATAGCGCCACATACCCATCGCCTTCGCGTTCAATAATCGCGGTGATCTGTCGCGTTTTCTTCATACGCACCTCAGTCTGTCCACCTCACATATTAATGCCTAGACCAGAGCTCGGGCCATCGACCAACGACCACCGATCGTTCTAGAACAGCGCGTTCTGCCGGCTGTTGGGCCTGATCCCAAAATGATCGTACGCCAGCTTGGTGGCTACCCGCCCGCGCGGGGTGCGGTCCAGGAACCCGATCTGGATGAGGAACGGTTCGTAGATCTCTTCGATGGCTTCGGCTTCCTCGGCCAGGGCAGCGGCTAGGGTGTTCACGCCCACCGGCCCGCCTTGATACTTCTCGATGATGGTCAGCAGCAGCTTGCGATCGACGTCGTCGAAGCCGTGCTTGTCCACTTCCATCATTTCCAGCGCGGCCTGGGCAGTGGAGCGGTCGATGCGGCCAGCGCCGCGCACCTGGGCATAGTCGCGCACGCGCCGCAGCAGGCGGTTGGCGATGCGCGGCGTGCCGCGGGCGCGGCTGGCAAGCTCCTGGCCGCCTTCTTCGTCGATGTCAACGCCCAGAATCTCCGCCGAGCGCCGCACAATCACCCGTAGCTCGGCGTGGGTGTAGAACTCCAGGCGCAGCAGGATGCCGAAGCGCGAGCGCAGCGGCGCCGAGAGCAGTCCGGCGCGGGTGGTCGCCCCGATAAAGGTGAACGGCTTCACGTCCAGGGTATGGGTGCGCGCCGACGGCCCCTGCCCGATGATGATATCCAGCTTGTAGTCCTCAAGCGCGGAGTAAAGGATCTCCTCCAGCGCCGGCTGCAGCCGGTGGACTTCGTCGAAGAACATCACCTGCCGGTCGCGCAGGTTGGTGAGGATGGCCGTCAGGTCGCCCTTGATCTGGATGGCCGGGCCCGCTGTCTGCTGGAACGCTACTCCCAGCTCGTTGGCGATGATGGTGGCCAGGGTGGTCTTGCCCAGACCGGGCGGCCCGTAGAGCAGCACGTGATCGAGCGCCTCGCCGCGCGAGCGGGCAGCCTCGATCGCAACTGCCAGGTTGTCTTTGACTTTTTTCTGCCCGATGAATTCGTGCAGGCGCTTGGGACGGAGCTTCAGCTCGAACGACGCATCGTCTTCGACCGGATTCGCCGAAACCAGCCGCTCACGGTCCTCTGTGCTCTTGGGGATTGCCACTGGCCGGATAGTAAGCCGAAACCGCAGGAAACTCCAAACTGAAAACCGCGGAGGACGCAGGGGACGCGCAGGAAAAATTGGAGGATAAGAGACCTCCGCGTCCCCTGCGTCCTCTGCGGTTTTCAGTGGGCCGACTCACGCCACGCGGGCGGTGGCGTCTTCCTGCGTGGTGAGCTGGAGATCGAGTTTGCGCAGGCCGGGGAGCTTCACCAGCTTCTCACGCAGTCTCTCCGGCTCTTCCGCCAGCACCGGGCCCCACAGGGTCACACAGCCGTCGCGGACGGATATCTGGATCGCATCCGGATTTCGCGGTGGTGCGCCAGATCTCCAGGCGGGCGCGCTCGGCCAGCACCCAGTCGGGCACGGAGGGGCGGCGCGGAACCACGGAAATGGGCGTGACCGCACGGTGAGCGCCGCTACGCAGGCCGGTACCCACCAGGTACATGAGCCCAGCGCCAATGGCCATCCCGCCGAGCAGGGAGAAAGAGCCGCACTGCCTGAGAGAACTCTTCATGGGGGGAGCCTCCTCTACTGATTAGATGTCCGTAGAGAAGAAAGGCGCAGCCGGGAGGGTACACAAAAGTGGGGTGGCCTTTCGGCCACCCCGTGAGAGAGAGCAAGTGGTGCGAAGATTAGCCCCACAGGCTCCGAGAGAGATCATGCGGCTTTAGCGCCGCGCGTGCGTTCGATCGACGTCCATAGCTCCAGTTCCTTCCGGGCAGGGCCGGGATTGAAGTACTTCTCCTGCCAGGTGTCCTTGGTTTCCAGTCCCGACCAGGCGTGCATGCCGTGCTGCTGCACGGTGTAGCGCCAGCGGTAGTGGCCGTAGACATCCATCACGTGGGTGGCGTAGGACTCGGCCAGCGCGCGGTTGCCGCGGATGATGAGCATGTTTTCATCGTTTTGGTACGACGCTTTGTACCCCAGATTGTGGCTGCCGGTGACAACCACGCAGTTTTCCGAGAGCGGGTCCACGACCACGACCTTGTCGTGGATGATGGCGTGGGCCTGGGGTGAGGTTTTCAGCAGCTCCTGCCGCCAGAAGGCGAACTCGTCGTCGATGCCGGCCGCGGCCACCATCGAGTCCGCGTTCTTGATGGTGTCGGCCTTGGTGGCGATACGGTGGTAGAGCTCGGTGTCGTACTGTTCCACCGCGCCGGGGTCGGTGGCGGCGCCGAAGACGATGAGGTCGGAGTTGTTCTTCTGCGCCTCGGCGATGGTCCCCACGACGCTCGGTGTGCCCGGCTGAAAGACCAGGAACAGCACCGCCTGGCGCGCACTGCCGATCGCCTCGGAGACCTCCGACAGATCGCCGGGCGTCTTGCTCCCCTTGGCTTTCTGTTCGGTGTTGGGCGAAAACCACACCGTGGTGACGTTGGTGGCGTCCAGGAAGCCCTGGTTGTTCTGGGTGCGCAGAGTGGTGCCCTGTTCGGCGCCGTCGGCCAGCAAACGCTGCCAGTAGTCGAAATAGAAGCCGGCGATGATGGGACCTTCGATGAGCAGGGCATTGTTGTTCTGGCCGCACAGCGCCGTGGACGTCCAGTTGGTACTGCCGGTGAGCACCGTCTGCGGCCGCCCGGCACGATCCACATAGACGATGAACTTGTTGTGGCCGATGTGGTCGCCCTTGAGCATGCGGTCGGTGATGTCGATGCCGGACTCATGCAGCGCCTGCCGGTTGCCGTGGTTCACGCCGTCATTTTTCCCGGTGTTGGAAAGGATGAGGTGGAGGTTCGGCATGCCCATCAGGCCCTGCATCAGCTCCGGATCGTTGAGCTCGTACAGCGCCGCGTAGCATTGCCCGGACTCCTGCTGCGCCCGTTTCAGCAGCGTCAGCAGCGCGCCCGGTAGCTGGCCGGCCAGGCGGTTGCGCAGCGGGTCTCCGGGCTGGTCGATGCGGTCGATCAGGGTGCGAAAGTTGGGCGCGCCTGAGGGCCCTTTGGGCAGAGTGTGCGCCAGCGATTGTGTGGAGAGAATGCCGCGGTTGAAGAAGGCGGAAATCTGTCCGCAGCGGGCGGTGGTGCGCACCGGGTCCGTGATCAGCGCATTGATCCGGCTGGGCTGCAGGTTCCCCGGCTCGCCCAGCATGGGGATGATCTCGTACTGGTACAGGGTTTCAGATTCGGCGGTCAAGTCGCGCCAGGTGAACTTCTGCACCGGCCATTCGTCGGTCGTGCGGGCGTTCCAGTTGGCGTTGGATTGGCCTTTGAATCCCACCCAGGCGGGAAGGACGGTGATGGCGCGGTTCTGCAGATTGGTGCGGCGGATGGTGAACCCCAGGCAATCTGGGATGCGTGTGTCGTAGATCCAGCTCAGAAACACCACGTCGTTGTTGGCGAGGGCGATGGCTTTGTTCATAGCTGCCTCCGTGCACTTCGGGTTGAATGAACCGGTGAATAGCAAACAGCACCCAGGGGCAGCTACAACAATGGCGGAT
>DATNJE010000045.1:0-4410 GCA_035604095.1 Terriglobales bacterium | reverse complement strand
GTTCAGCGAGGGCGTCACCAGCACGGTGTCGGATTACATCCTGCTGCGCGCCGCGCTGCTCGACGAGAGCCGCTGGCTGCGCTTCCTGGAGCACGAGATCGGAAACCTCGAACGGCGGCCCGCGCACCTCACCCAGTCGGTCGAAGACGCGAGCGTCGATACTTGGCTGGAGAAATATCCCGCCTATGGCCTGCCGCAGCGCAGCATCTCGTATTACAACAAGGGAGAGCTAATCGGCGTGCTGCTCGATCTGGCGGTGCGCGACGCGACCGGGGGGCAGAAGTCGCTGCGCGACGTTTTCCGCTGGATGAACCGCAATTACGCCCAGAAGCACAAGTTCTTCGCCGATACTGCAGGGGTGCGCCAGGCGGTGGAGGCCGTCACCGGCAAGGATTTCAAAGAATTCTTCAGTGCCTGCGTGAGCGGCGCCGCGCCCTTGCCCTACAACGATTATCTGCGGACCGTGGGGCTGGAGCTGAAACCAAGCAAGGCGCTGGCGCCCTACGCCGGATTCGTGGCCGTGCGCAATTTCGACGAGCCATCGGTGGTGGCGGCGGTGGACACGGATAGCGAAGCCCAGCGCCAGGGGCTGGCCTTGGGCGACGTCATCCTGCTGGTCAACGGCAAGCCTTTCGCGGGAAACGTCGATGACCGCATCGCCACCATGCGCGTGGGCGAGAGCCTGAAGTTGCGCGTCGCGGGACGCGACGGCCAGCATGACGTCAAGTTCAAACTGGGCGGCCGGGAGCGGGAGGAGTTCACGATCACGAGCGTCCCGGCGCTGACCTCCGACCAGCGCGCCCGCCGCGCCGCCTGGCTCACCGCCGACGATCAGGCGCCCAAGGACGCGCCCAAGGGCGCCATGCGCGCCGAGGCAAAATAGTGTTTCGCGCGCTGGCGCTGCTTGCCTTCTGGGGCGTGGCGGCGCTGCCCGTCGCCTTCATCGGCTTTCCCTGGACGTTCATCAGCGGCAACGTCGATCTGTTGTACCGGATGGCGACCGGGATCGCCCTGTTCGGCGTACGGCTAGTGGGGGTGAAGGTCGAAGTAGTGGGATTGGACAAGCTCGACTGGCGCCGCACCTACATCTTCATGTGCAACCACGTGTCGAACCTGGACCCGCCCATCGTCATCCCGGTGATTCCGCGGCGGACCTCGGTACTGGTGAAGAAAGAACTCTTTCGGGTTCCGATCCTCGGACCTGCCATGCGTAAGGCCAGCCTGGTTCAGGTGGACCGCCGGAACCGCGAGTCCGCCATCGCCAGCCTACGCTTGGCCGCCGAGGTGTTGCGCTCGGGCGTGAACATGACAATATGGCCCGAGGGCACGCGCTCGCCCGACGGCCGCCTCCTGCCGTTCAAGAAGGGCCCGTTCCATCTGGCGAAGGAGAGCGGCGTGCCCATTGTGCCCATCACCCTGGTCGGCACGCACGAGATCTGGCCGAAAGGCGAGTTCGCGATCCACCCGGGGACGGCAACCGTCCTCTTCCACGAGCCTCTCAACCCCGCGGCGTATCCTTCGCAAGAAGATTTGATCAAAGCCGTGCGCGACCGCATGCGCGGCGGGCTACCGGAGAAGTATCAGTAAACGGCGGCGAGACATCGGCGCTACCATTAAATGCTGGGCTTCTTCTCGATCACCCGCGCGCTCATCACCACGCCATCCTGCCCGTCGTGCAGCTTGAGCGGGAACAGCAGCACGTTCCACACCCAGCGCGGATTCTTGGCGGGAAGGTGGGGCAGGCCGCGCGGGCTACGCTCGACGTAGGTTTCGCGCGTCCGGGCCACGTTGCGGATGATTTCCTTCCAGCCGTCGCCCAGCTCGGGGAACTGCTCGAACAGGTTCTTGCCCACGAACCAGGCGCGCTTCCGCTCGCACATGTCGGCGAAGGTGTCGTTGACGTACTGCCAATTGCCCTCGCCATCCACGATCTCCAGCGCCACGTCGTCGCCCATGGCCATGCCGATGCGCGAGTAGTAGAAATCGCGGGAATCCACCACCACCGGCTTGCCGCGCCGCTTGGCTTCGAAGGTACGCAGGGCGGCCAGCAGGTCGTCCACCGAGCTGTAGCCCTTGAGCAGGTGCATGTCGGCAACGCCGCCGAAGCTGCGCTCCAGCGTGGCCGACAGAATAATGATGGGCACCTGCGGCCGCTTTTGCCGCAGGCTCTCGGCTACTTCCGTGCCGAACTTGCCTCGCCCGAGGTGGTAATCGAGCACCGCGATGTCGATGTTATCCAGTCGGGATTCGGCTTCTTCCACCGAGGCGGCAGTGACCGATTCGTACCCATGCTTGCGCAGGATGGTGGAGCGCAGCAGCAGGTTCTCCGGCAGGTCATCCAGCAGCAGCACGCGGATGGGCTTGCGCTCGGATTTAGGCTCGTGCTTGTCGTCCGGCATACTCGGTACTTGCTGCTCGGTACTCGGTACTATTTTACGCGGCTGCGGACCGCCTTCAGTATCTCCGGCAAACGCTGGAAGGCGGCCACACAGCGCAGCCACTGCCGGTTGTCCATCGCAGGATAGCCGCTGACCATCTTTCCATCCTCCACATCATTGGGAATGCCGCTCTGGGCGGTGGCCACCACGCCGTCGCCGATGCGGCAGTGCCCGGCGATCCCCACTTGCCCGGCGAGGATCACGTTCTTGCCCACCTCGGTGGACCCGGCCAGTCCCACCTGGGCGCACAGCAGGCTGTTCTCGCCCACGGTCGAGCCGTGTCCCACCTGCACCAGGTTGTCGATCTTGGCCCCGCACTTGACGCGAGTCTCGCCCACGCTGGCGCGGTCCACGCAGGCGTTGGCCTGGAGCTCGACGCCGTCCTCCAGCACCGCCGGGCCGGATTGCACGATCTTATGCCACGCGCCCTGATTATCCTTGGCAAATCCGAAGCCGTCGCCACCGACCACCGCCCCATTTTGGAGCATGACGTTGTCGCCCAGCCGGCAGTATTCGCGCACCACCGCATGCGCGTGCGCGAAGAAGTTCTTGCCGATCCGCGCCCCGCGATAGATGACCACGTGCGGCAGCAGCACGCAGCCTTCGCCGATCTCGACGTCTTCATCGACCACCACGTAGGCGCCGATATGCGTGCGCGGACCGATGCGGGCGGTGTCGTGGATGACCGCCGTCGAGTGGATGCCGGGCGCGTAGCGCGGCGGATGATAGAACAGCTCCAGCGCCCGGGCGAACGCCAGGTAAGGATTGGCGCCGCGCAAGGTCGGCGCCGGAAGCGCGGGAAAGTCCTCGGCCACGATCAGGGCCGCAGCCTTGGTGGTTCTGGCCGCGCCAGCGTAGCGGGGATTGGCCACGAACGTCAGTTGTCCGGCGCCGGCCTGCTCGATGCCGGCGACGCCGGTGATCTCCACGTTGGTGCCTTCCAGGCGCGCCTGTACGGCGGATGCGATCTCGGAAAGTTTCATGAGAGACCTCAAGGACGCATCGATTCTAACCGAGCATCCAGCGGTCAGCACTCAGCAATCAGCGCGGAACCGGTTTCCAAATGACACTCATTTTTCTGCCCAGCCAAGCGACGAGTGCTGAACGCTCACTCCGGCGTCCTGTAAACTGAACCCACTGCATGCTTGGCTCCATTGTCACCACGCTGGCGGAGAACCCCATCCTCACGCTCTTCGCCGTGATCGGACTGGGATACCTGCTGGGCGAGATCTCCGTCTTCGGGTTTCGTTTGGGCACCGCCGGAGTTCTGTTCGTGGGACTGGCGGTAGGCTCGCTAGGGCCGGCGATCTCCATTCCGGAAGTGATTCCCACGCTGGGGCTGATCATTTTCATCTACACCATCGGCATCCAGAGCGGCCCCGAGTTCTTCAACTCTTTGCGCGAGCGAGGCTATCGCGATAGCGTGTTCGCGCTGGCGATCGTGGTGCTGGGCGCGGGCGTGACCGTGCTGGTCTCTCGTCCTGCGCACCTGACGCGTGCTCGCGCCGCCGGCCTCTACACCGGCGCCATGACCAACACCCCGGCGCTGGCGGCGACGCGCGAATTGCTGCGCGAGCGCGGCCGCTCTGCCGGGCTCTCTCCTGAGCAGCTTCGCGCCACCTCCGACGAGCCGGTGGTCGCCTACTCCATCGCTTACCCGATAGGCGTGATCGGCGTGCTGGTCTCGTTCGCTGTGCTGCGCCGCCGGTGGAAGCCGGAGATGGAGCCGCCGGCGGAGGCCGCGGAGATCCGCGTCCGTGATTTCGCGGTGATGAATCCCGCGGTGATCGGGCGCACGGTGGAGGAAGTGCTGCGCCTGCACCGCGACCCCGGCTTCGTGGTCAGCCGCATCCAGCATGGGGGCGCGAGTGAGATCGTCCGCGGCGACACGCGCCTTGAGCGGCGCGACATCGTGGTGGCCGTCGGCGATGAGGACGGCCTGGTGCGCGCCGAACAAATCTTCGGCCAGCCG
>DATNJE010000044.1:0-3995 GCA_035604095.1 Terriglobales bacterium | reverse complement strand
TTCTTGATCGCCGGCGCCATGACGGGAGGCGACTTGAACGTCGCCGGTTGCGATCCTTCGCACCTCGGCGCCCTGATCGGCAAGCTGCACGAGGTCGGAGTCAAAACCAAATCCTCGGCCGACTCGGTGCGCGTCATGGGCGACAATCCTTTCACCGCCGCCGACATGAGCACCGAAGAATATCCCGGATTCCCCACTGACTGTCAGGCGCAATTCATGACGCTGGCCACGCAAGCCGAAGGCACGTCGGTCATTACCGAAAATATTTTCGAGAACCGCTTCATGCACGCCCAGGAATTGGTGCGCATGGGCGCGAACATCAAGATTGAAGGCCGCCGCGCTGTGGTCCGCGGCAAGACTCCGCTCAGCGCCGCCGCCGTTCTGGCCAGCGACCTGCGCGCCTCGGCGTCGCTCGTGCTGGCCGCACTCGTTGCCGACGGCGAGACCATCATCGACCGTGTCTACCACATCGACCGCGGCTATGAGCACATCGAAGAGAAGTTGAAGGGAGTTGGCGCCCAGATTCGCCGCATCGGCGAGATGTTCCCCAAGAAAGCGGCGCCCGCGAAAGCCTAGGGGAGAATCGCTTCAGCCTCGTCGCCTTGAGGTAGGGCTCAAGCCCCGAGGTGGTGGCGAACAGTCGTCGCTAGCTGGCACAAACCCCTACGCTGAGGTCCCGGACAGCTCCAGGCCTTCGTCGAGCCGCAGGCAAGCAAATACGCTAGCCTTACTTGTTGCCGTCGTCTTCCTTCTTCTCGAGGCGCTCGGCAATGGCCCCTGCACCTTCAAATCCCGTGATGGCGGCCGCCGCCTCTGTTACCAGGCCGGCATTCGGATCCAGTTTCTTGATGCCTTCCACAGCCGCAACCGCTCCTGCGATCTTTTCGGCTTCGTCTAACAGTCCCATGAAGCCCCCTTTTTGCCCGGAATATTTTCTCCAGGCATGATTCCGAGCAACCCTTGTATGCTGAGCGGGACCGGGTGTCAAGGACGGATTGCAATCAGTAGGTCAACCCACAAATCATTGCGCACGATGCTCTTTCCGCGCCGCCAAGTCTCGAAACGCAGCATTCTTCTTCAGCCGATCGGGAAATTTCTCTTCATACTCCTCCAGCCCCGGACAGATCGCGTGATGCATGGCGCTGAACCCGAACGCCTTCATCTCGTTCATCGCCTCCGCCGCCGACCACCCCTCTTCCGCCATGCGATACGAGGCCACCGCCATCCCGGTCCGGTCGTCGCCCAACCGGCAATGCACAAAAACCTTCTTCCCCGGATTCTCCTCCATCACCTTCAGAAACGCCGCCCACGGCCGGTCGCTCGGAAACGGGCAATGGGAAGGAATCGATATATATTGCATGCCCAGTTTCGTGACCGCTTCT
The DNA here is from genome assembly GCA_035604095.1 of Terriglobales bacterium. Lineage (GTDB taxonomy): Bacteria > Acidobacteriota > Terriglobia > Terriglobales > Acidobacteriaceae > JAHFUA01. Next base: position 2,613 of record DATNJE010000044.1, on the reverse strand, counting down.
TCCTCGCCCTTGCCGTGACCCCCGCGCAGATCGACCACGATCTCGATGCCTGTATTTTTCAGCGTCTCGAAACCCGCACTGCTCGGCTGCGCCCCGCGATAGAGATTCGCGCTGACCTGCCCGAAGTTGGGGATCCCTTTCGCCTGCAGCCGGGTTCCCGGCGAGTGTTTTACGGTGGCGGGAGCCTGGTTCTGTCCCTGCGCGGGGCTTGCGTTGAGGCCGATCGAGGACGCAATCAGCACGCAGACAATCACGAGTCGAACCCGAAGAAATATGGCTCTCATCAAACCGGTAACGCGGTTGTGCACCTTGAAAACTACTCTCCCGTTCCCATCATCACAATCGGCATGGTCGGCGAAGTCGCACCGGCCTCGCTTTCGATCGTGATGGCAAACGCCTTCGCCTCCGTGCCAGCCGGCAGCGGAGGATTCACCACCGTGGCGCTGCCGTGCGCATCCGGCTTGAACACTCCTGCCGGGATGGGCGCGCCCTGCGCCGGAATCAGCCACAATTCATACGCTTTCTGCGGCGGCAACGGCGGCATGTTATTCGCCACGAACACCAGGCTGCTGCGATTGCGCAGATAAAACGCCTTCCCCTGCGGCTGGGGCGGCGTCTTCACCGACACCAGCGTGATGCGCTGTGCCTCCGGTTCAAGGATCGGCGCCGCTACACGGCGCAGATCCTCCAGTTCTTGCGCGTTTCCTGCGACCACGGCATGCGCTATGGCCAAGTTCTCCTTGAGCCCGGCATTCTCTTTCCACAACGACGTTGCGAATACAATCACCGCCGCCGTCGCAGCCCAGCCCAGCCATCCCCACCACGACCGTCGCGGCGCTATGGAAACCGAGGGTGCCCCGCCCTTCGCGGTTTTCGAAGGGTGGGTTTCTTTCGCCACCGCATCCAGCAGCCTTTGCCGCGCCCGCAGCGGAGGCTTCGGCCCCATCGTCGACAGCGCCAGCAGCGCGCCATCGCCTCGCAGCTGTTCCAGCTCTGCGCGGCACGACGGACAAGCAGCCAGATGCCGCTCAAGGCTCGCGCGCTCTTCCCCGCCCAGCGCATCCAGCGCATGCAGCGCCAGATCCTCCGCGAATTGTTCGTGCTCACTCATCTAAAACTCGGGGTGCCCCATCCTTGTCTCTCCGTTCTTTGGAGAGACAGGGTGGGGATTTCGACTTCCCACCCGAAAGTCCGAAGTCCGGGTGCCCCATTCCTCGCGTACTTTGCGAGAAGTGGGCCTTTTCCCCTCACGTCTGAAACGCCTTCCTTAGCGCCATCAACCCCGCCCGAATCCGCGTCTTGATGGTGCCCAGCGGCTCTCCAGTCTTGTCAGCAATCTCCGAGTGGCTCATGCCCTCAAAGTAAGCCATCTCCAGCGCGGTGCGCTGCGGCTTCGACATCGCCGCCATCACATCCCGAACTTTTGCGGCCGCCCGCGAGCGATCCGCCTCTGCCGCCAGGTCCGGTGCCACCGACACGATCACATCCTCAATATCCGTTTCCGGGCGACGCCTCCGCAGCGAATCAATGGCGCGATTGCGCGTGATCACCGCCAGCCACGAGCCCAGACTTCCGCGCGCCGCATCGAACGCCCCGGGATTGCGCCACAGCTGCAGAAAAACTTCCTGCAGCACGTCCTCGGCCGCTCCCGTGTCTCCCAGCACGCGCAACGCCACCGCATACACCACGGACGAGTAGCGGTCATAAAGCACCGCCAGCGCGCTCTGGTCGCCGGACTTCATGGCTGTCACTGTGGCCAGGTCGGGCGAAATGCCTTGTCGTTCTGGACTCGACAAACGTTCCCGGTCCCTTCCTTGTTCAGAGTACGAACTCGAGGCTCACTTCGGATTGCGCCGCAACTCTCACTGGCTCAAACGGATGGCCAGTTGCCGCTCGGGTTGCGTCATCTCTCCCCACAGCTTTTGCAGATCCGTCTGCACCGCCTGATTGTCGGGATCCTTGCGCAGCGCCAGCGCGAACCAGCGGTAGGCCGTGGGCAGATCCCGCGGCGTGCACAGCCCAGCCGAGTACAGCGCCCCCATCTCGATCATCGCTTTAGGATTGGCGGCGTCCGCGGCCGGCTTCAAGAGCCTCATGCCGCGATCGCAATCCTGGCTCGCGCCCTTTCCATAAAGATACTTCTGCGCTTCCGCCACGGGGTCTCGCGGCGGCGCCGGTTTCGCCATCGGACGCGGCCTGGGTGTGGACGGTGCCGGCGCGGGTTTCGGTTGCTCGGTCGCCGCAGCTGGATTTGCCGCAGCCGGACTGTCGGCTGAGACGTCTTGGTCCTTCGCGGCGGTCGCTGCGGGATTAGTCGCCGCAGCGGGTGCAGCACCCGAGGCGCCGGTATCCCCGGAAGCAGGAGCCGCGACTGGCTGTGTGCTCGCTGCACTTGGGGTCGGCGAACCCGCCGCCAGTGTGGCCCCGGCAGAGGAACTGTTCGTGCTGGCTGGTGATGTCGATGAAGCCGCGGGTTGAGACGATCCCGACGGCGATGGGGAAGACGGCGTCGGGTTCGCATCAGCCGGTGCATTGGACGGCGCAGGCGAACCCCCATCCGGCGCTTCCGGATTCGGCGCAGTCGCCGCCGGCTTTTTCGCGCTGGGGTTCAAC
>DATNJE010000043.1:0-3719 GCA_035604095.1 Terriglobales bacterium | reverse complement strand
CCGAGGGCCGCAAGCGGCGGGCCGCACGCAGGCTGCCGACCGTTGGGTAAGATCGAACGTTCCGAGCAGGACTTCTGAGCCATCACGCGCGTCAGGCGCTTCGTCGTATGCGCAGATTTTCAATGATTACCGATCCTGATGGCCCATTTCTTAGCGGGATCCAGTAGCTTAGCGGAGCACGACATGGCGATTCCGTATTACCACGTTGATGCATTCACGGGTGATCTCTTTGCAGGTAACCCGGCGGGGGTCTGCATCCTTTCCGCTTTTCTCGCGGATAGCATCATGCAGAACATTGCGGTTGAGAACAGGCACAGCGAGACCGCTTTTGTTGTTCCTCGCGCGGATGGTGATTTCGACTTGCGCTGGTTTACACCCAAAGTCGAGGACGACCTGTGCGGGCACGCGACCTTGGCGTCCGCCTATGTACTCGCGCTGCGGAAGCACAACGTGTGGCCGGTTCGCTTCCACGCCCGCAGCGGCATGTTGACCGTCGTTCAGGACCAAGACAGCTTTGAAATGGACTTTCCCGCCAGGCCACCCCAACCATGTGAGACGCCAGTCGACCTCTTACCAGCCCTAGGTTTGAAAGCGGCGCTAGTAATGAAATCGCGCGATTACCTCGTGGTGGTAGATCAGGCTGAGCAAGTGCGAGCACTCTCGCCCGATATTGCCGCTCTTGCCAAACTGGACATCGGGATCGGCGGAACGATTGTTACCGCTCCCGGCAAGGGTGACGTGGATTACGTGTGCCGATTGTTTGCACCGTCGGTCGGCATCGATGAGGACCCCGCAACCGGCTCGATACACTGCACACTGGCTCCATATTGGGCGGGACGGCTGGGTAAGGACACGTTGCGTGTGCAACAACTCAGCGCCCGCGGGGGATACATGCGGTGCACAATCGGAGGCGATCGCGTGAAGATCGCCGGCAGGGCACGCTTGTACCTTCACGGCACGCTCGAACTCTAAAGCGTCCGCCTCCAAAGCGAGAACTTGACACGCACTCCTGTCAATAGCAATACAAGCGCCTACTTGCTCCTGTTCCCCTTTTGCGCCAAACTGCCGGTAGACTTCGACCACCGCTAGTGCCGCGCAAGCTCCAACTCGAGGGCGAGAAACCGCTGTCCAAGGCTGCCGCCAAGCTGCGTCTGCTGAAGCGCCTGAAGTGCACCACACGCTACGAGCGTGAGCTATGGAAGTCCGGCGCGCGCCTGATCGCCGGCGTGGACGAGGTTGGCCGCGGTTCGCTGTTCGGACCGGTGGTCGCGGCTGCCGTGGTCCTCGACCCCGGCTACCGCATCCGCGGCTTGCGCGATTCCAAGCTCTTGCCCGCCGAGCGCCGCGAAGTCCTGGCCGAGCGCATACGGTCGCACGCGATCGCGTGGTCGGTCGCGGCGGTGGACGCGGCGCGCATCGACCAGATCAACATCTATCACGCCTCGCGCCTGGCCATGCTGGAAGCCGTTTCGCAGCTTGCGCCGGCGCCGGACCACCTGCTCATCGACGCGCTGCGCATCGATTTCACCTGCCCGCAGACCCCGATCATCCACGGCGACGCCCTCTCGGCTTCCATCGCGGCCGCCTCCATCATCGCCAAGGTGGAGCGCGACCACATGATCCGCGACTGGGACCCGGTATTCCCGCTCTACGGCCTGGCCTCCAACAAGGGCTATTACACGCGCAAGCACGCGAGCGCCCTGCGCCAGTACGGGCCTTCGCCGCTGCACCGCCAGTCGTTCGAGCCGGTGTGGAATTCGGTTTCGCCGCAGGAGGTGCTGGAATTCATGCTGGGCGAGACGTCTCCGCAGGAAGGGACGGGGGAGGCAGCTCTTGAGATCGAGGCCGAGGATCGCCTAACTTCTGCCGCATCCGCCGGCGACTGAGCACAATCTACATATCGAGGACCTGATGCTACGCTTGCTCTGCGTAACCGCTCACCCGGACGACGAAGCTGGAGGTTTCGGCGGATCATTGCTGCTCTCCGCCTCGCGCGGCGTGGAAACCCACGTCCTCTGCCTGACGCCCGGCCAGGCGGCCACGCATCGCGGCGGCGCACGCTCGGACGAAGAACTGGCGGCCATGCGCCGCCGGGAGTTCCAGGCCTCGTGCCGGTTGTTGAAGATCGCCCGCGGCGAGGTACTCAACTATCCCGACGCCGGGCTCGACCGCGTGGACTTCTACTCGGCGGTAGGTGAACTGGTGGAGCGCGTCCGCCGGATTCGTCCGCACGTCATGCTGACCATCGGTCCGGAGGGCGCGGTGACCGCCCATCCCGACCACTCCATGGTCTCGCTCTTCGCCACCATGTCCTTCCACTGGGCAGGACGCAGCAACCGCTTCGCGGAGCAATTGAAGAACGGCCTCACTCCGCATCGCACCCAGAAGCTCTACTACTCGACTTCGCTGTTCACGCTCCCCGACCGGCAACCGGTCTCCCCTCCGCCGGTGACAGCGATCATCGAGATTGGGGCAGAATTCCTGGAAGCCAAGATCAGCGCCTTCAAGCAGCACACCAGCCAGTCGCCGCTGTTCCAGCTTTTCGAACCCATGGCGCGCAAGCGCGGAACCAGGGAACTCTTCCACCTGGCCGCGACCACAGCGCCACGCCAGATGCAGATGGAAGCGGATTTGTTTGAGGGAGTGAAGGAGGATTGAGTCATCGGGTGATCGGGTCATCGGGTGATCTGTTTTTCAAATGACCCGATGAGCCGATCTCCCGATCACCCGATCACTTCGCCATCGGCTTAATGATCTCTCCCAACATGTCCGGCGTATCGGGAATCCGCTCCAGCTCGGGGTACTTTTCGCCTCCGCGATAGCTCACCGAGTAGGTGTTCTGGAAGGCGCCGTTCTGAACCAGGAGTTGGATGGGCTGGGAGCCGCCCTTGGCGGCACGTATAGCGTCGTGCAGTTCGGTTGCCGAGTAGGCGCGTCCGTTGACCCCGAGCAGCTTCATGCCCGGTCCGATGCCGGCCTGCCACGCGGGTGAATCGGGGAGCACGTCGCGCAGCGTAGCGTCGGGCTCGCGGACAACCATGCCCAGCGAGTAGCGCACATCGGTCACATGATCGATGGCCTCGATGCCCTGGAACACCGGCGACGGAGTCTCGGTGTAAACCAGCTTCCAGCCTCCGCGCTCAAGGCCACCCATCGGCGCGTGCGGCGCAGTGGAGTTCAGGCGGGTGTTCAGGAACGTGCGCCAGTCGTGGGCCACAACCTGGTTGAGCGTCTTCACCACGTCGTCGAGGGTGTAGGTCTTCAGCTCAGGTCCGGTGTCCTGTCCGCCGAAGAAAAGGCGGGAGAAATCGTTCAGGGATCGCTGCCCCTGGGTCAGCTCGCGGATGGTGGTATCGACATCGAGCCAGATCAGCGTGCTCTCGTCGTAGAAGTCCACGCTGCGCCGCCAGGCCTCCCACTCGCGCGGCGCCAGGTACAAAATCTGCGCCGCGATTGCGGTATCGCTCAGCGGGCGCCAGGTGCGGCCGGAAGTCGTATCCAGTTCGGCGGTGATGATGGCCAGGTGCTGCCGGGTTTGCTCCCGCGTCCACAGGCCGCTGCGCCCGGAGAGGATGGTACCCCAGTATTGCGTGAGCCCCTCATACACCCACAACAGCTCGCCCTTCATCGGCTCCTGGTAGTTCGCGGTGGCGAGGCCGGCGGGGCGGCGGTACTTGCCATTCCAGGAATGGGTGAACTCGTGCGGAAGCAGGCCGCCG
>DATNJE010000042.1:0-6014 GCA_035604095.1 Terriglobales bacterium | reverse complement strand
TCTGCTTGTTTACCCGGAGTGGCCTGACACCTACTGGAGCTTCAAGCACGCCCTTCCGTTCGAAGGCAAGCGCTCGGCGTATCCGCCGCTCGGTCTGATGACCATTTCTTCGCAGCTTCCCGGGCATTGGAAGAAGCGCCTGGTCGACACCAACGTCAAGCGGCTCACCGACTCCGACCTGAAATGGGCCGACGTGGTGATGCTGAGCGGCATGCTGGTGCACCGCCGCGAGATTCTCGATATCCTGGCGCGCTGCCGCGCCCGCGGACTGCGCACGGTGATCGGCGGACCCATCACTAGCAGCGTGGAAGAACTGCCGCTCGCGGCTGACCACGTGGTCGTCGGTGAGGCCGAGGAGTTGATGCCCACCCTGGTGGCTGACCTCGAAGCCGGCACCGCCAAGCCGCTCTACAAGGCGCACGCGCTGCCCGACCTGAGCAAGACTCCGCTGCCCGACCTCGACCTGGTCAACCTGAAGCCCTACAGCGCGGTCGGCATCCAGTATTCGCGTGGCTGCCCCTTCAACTGCGAGTTCTGCGACATCATCGAGATCTACGGCCGCCGGCCGCGCACCAAATCGCCCGAGCAGATCGTGGCCGAACTGGAGCTGCTCCACGATCGCAAATGGCGCGGCTCCGTCTTCCTGGTGGACGACAACTTTATCGGCAACAAGAAAAAAGTCAAAGAGCTGCTGCCCGTGCTTGGGGATTGGAACTCCCGGCACGGTCGCCCCTTCACTTTCTTCACTGAAGCCTCGCTCAACCTGGCCGACGACTCCGAGCTGCTGGAGATGATGAAGGCTTCCGGTTTCATCCGCGTGTTTCTCGGCATCGAGACCCCGGTTGAGGCCAGCCTGAAGGAAGCGCAAAAGCTGCAGAACACCCGGCGCAGCCTGCTCGACAGCGTGCACCATATCCAGAGCTTTGGCATCGAGGTGATGGCCGGGTTCATCGTCGGGTTCGACAACGATCCCGACGACGTCTTCGACCGCCAGGTGGAATTCATCGACAAGAGCGCCATCCCGCTGGCCATGGTGGGCCTGCTGCAGGCGCTACCCGGCACCCAGCTCTATCGCCGCCTAGTCAAGGAAAAGCGCCTAGTCACCGAGGGCACTGGCGACAACATGGAGACCCGGCTGAACTTTATCCCCAAGATGGACCCGCAGCGGCTCATCGAGGGCTACCGCTCCATTCTTAAGCGCATCTACGAGCGCGACGCCTACTACGACCGCGTGCGCCGCTTCCTCAGCGAGTATCATCCCGCCAACCACGTGCGCCACCAGGTCTCCGACTACCTGGCCTTCGCGCGTTCCATGTTGAAGCAGGGTGTGCTCGGCAGCCAGCGCGGTACCTACTGGAAGTTCGTCTACGACGCCGCCACCCGCTACCGCCATGCCTTCGGCACGGCCATCACCCTGGCCATCATGGGCTACCACTTCGAGAAGATCACGGAGAAGGTGCTGCTCCGCGATCCCGTCGAGGAGAACATCTCTATCGGCCTGCTTGAGCCCGGTATGGAACAGAGCGTGACGTAGCGCTGGTGCCTCGCCGGCCACTGCTCATCCCATCTCCATCTCATATGCCGGCAGGCGATAGCGCACTGCCGCTGCCAGCCCCAGCACCATCCCCACCGCCGCCAGCAGAAAGGCGGCTGGGATCCCCAAGTGTGAGGCGACCGCGCCCCACAGCGCGCTGCCGGCGGCCATGCCGCCCTGCAGTACCAGCAGGTACATGGAGAGCGTCCGCGCGCGGATCCACGCCGGGCACATGACCTGCGCGGTGACGTTCAGCGTGGCGATGATGGCGATCCAGCACATGCCGCCCAGGAACAGCACGGCGCACAGCCACCCGAAGGCCGCGAGCTGGGCCACCGCGAAGGTTACGGCGGCGAACAGGACCGTCGCCATCACCACCAGCATGTCGCAGGAGAACGCCCGCCTGAGCCCGGGCAGCAGCACCGCGCCGGCCAGCGCGCCCAGTCCGAAGAAACCGAGCAGCAGTCCGTAGCCGACGGGGCCGTGCGGGCGCGCCACCAGCGGCAGCAGCGCCCAGATCACGCTGGCGAAGAGGCTGAAGACGCCCGTGCGCACCAGCACGGCGCGCACCGTGGGAGCGCTGCGCGCGTAGCGGAATCCCGCCACCAGGGCGTGGCGAAGGCGCGTGGCCGGTTCGGGCATGTGGTGCGGCACCCGCTTCCAGCGATAAAGAAAAATGATGACCCCGAAAAATGACGCCGCGTTCAGCAGGAACGCAAATCCAGATCCCGCCACAGCGATCACTAGGCCGCCCAGCGCCGGTCCGACGGCGCGCGCCGCGTTATAGCCGGCGGAATTCAGCGCCACCGCCGAGGCCAGCCGCTGGCCGGAGACAGTTTCCGGCGTGATCGCCTGCCACGCCGGATCGTTCATCACCGCGCCGAAGCCGAGCGCGAAGGTCAGCAGCACCAGGCTCCACGGGCTGACCATGCCAAACATGGTCAGGATGCCCAGAGCGGCGGCGGCGACCACCATCCACGCCTGGCTCAGCAGCAGGAAGCGGCGGCGGTCGACCATGTCGGCTAGCGCTCCGGCGGGCAGGATCACCAGAAAGACGGGCAGCGTGGTGGCGGCTTGCACCAGTCCCACCATCATGGGTGACGCGGTGAGCGAGGCCATCAGCCAGCCCGTGCCCATGTTCTGCATCCAGGTGCCGACGTAGGAAACGACCGAAGCCGTCCACAGGGTGCGGAAGAGCGGTTCGCGCAGCGGGCTCCACGCCGACTCGGCAGCCGGCGGCGCCGGCGCTACCACGTGCAAGCTTGGTTGAGGTTCGGCCATGCTGATGGAAGAGCCCCCGCGCAGGTTCACGATGCTACCTCATCCCTGCAACGAGTGACTGTCAAAAATCGAAGTGGTGAGCAGAATTTTTGCCGGCTTGCGTTCAAGAATGAGACTGGGCGGCGCTCAATGCACCCTGTATTCCTTGTAGAGATCCAGCCGGTTGATCACGCCCAAGATCACCCGGGTAGAGGCCGCATACTCATAGAGGCTTTCCTCGGAAACTGACATAAGCGCCGCCCGCCGCGCCTCGCGCACCGTCTCCAGATCAGCGGCGGTCAGCGTTGCAATCGCGCTGCGGATGAACGGCTCATCGTCGGCGATGCCCACCACCGGATTCTCCTTCTTAAGCTCCGCTGCCATCTGCTCCGCAGTCCGCGGCAGTGTGTGCAGGCGCACCAGCACCTGCTCCCGCGAGTAGGTTGGGATCACATTGGCATCGGGCGCGTGGTAGGCCAGCGCCTCGACCACCTCCTTCTGCACATACTCAGGCAGGTTGTCGAGCCCGGGCAGGCCGGCGAGGGCGCGATAACTCTCAAGCGTCATGTTGAGCGCAAGCTCGAGCGCTGCCGTGCCGCGCACGCCCGCTTCCTTCGCCGCCAGCAGCGGAACCAGATCTTTGTCGGCGCGCTCCGCGCTCATGCTCCCGTACAGGAAGATGGCGCCGGTCGCGCGGTCCACCCTCAGGGAGCGCTCGGGGATGTCGCCATCCACTTCGGGATAGCGCATGTATTTTTCGGCCAGCGCGCCGGTGTCCACCCCGTGCTGCGCCAGTTCCAGCACCAGTTCGACGTAGCCGGCGGTGTTGATCTCTCCCAGGTCGCTGCGCCCGGCGGCCTCGCTCACCACCGCCAGCGACGCCCGTGAATCGTCCAGATGCAGCAGCAGGCTGGCGCCATCAAACAGGAAGAAGGAATCCTTGCTCTCCGACCTCAGCATTTCCCGCAGGCACTGGACGCCGCGCTCGCCCTGCGATTCCGCGAGCTTCCGGAAGCGGTTGATCTGTTCTTCTTTTGCGGTCTGCTGTAGCTGGCTGAGCTTGGTAGGATGGAAGCCGTAGGTCGCCTTCTTGAGCGCCTGCAGTTCGGCGCAGCTTTGTTGTTGCGCGGTGGCCGCGGAAACCAGCAGCAGGATAGACACGAAAATCGGCGCGAAGCGGCGTGGCTGGCAGACTGATAGCATCTCGCCTCGTGGCGGGCAGTCTGCTCAATGTACCACGCCCGTTTGTTAGAATATCGCCGTGGGGAATCCTCTATTAGAGCGCAAGGTCGAGAAGCGTCCTGATCGCGTGCGCCTTAAGGGGCGCATTCTTTTTCTTACCGAAGATCCCGAGCTGATCAAGCGGCAACTGGCGGGCGAAGACCTGCCCTGGGACACCGCGAACCCGCGGAACAATCCCAAGCTGCGCGACGATATTTCCACCGACGAGATCACCCCGGCGCACATCTGCTTCTACTTCGACGAGACCCTGGGCGAGTTCCCCTACACCGGCCTGAAGTGTGGCAGCGAGCTGCCCATCAAGCGCGGCGACGTGAAGCGCGGCGGCTTCGTGTGCGGGGTGAGCGGCAAGCGTCGCGGCAAAGGCTCCAGCCGCGAGCAATCGCCTTACGCCGAGCGCGCCGCCGGCATCCAGCTCGTGATCGCCGAGAACATCGAGCGCATCTACAAGCAGAACTGCCAGAACCTCGGGGTGCTGACCTCGACCGACTTCGGCCTGATCGACAAAATCCGCCGCGGCGAAGAGATTCCGCTCGCCGAATTCACCCGCGGCGAGGACGAAATCACCCGGCAGATCATCGAACACGGCGGCCTGTTCCCCTTTAACGTCGCCCGCTTGCAGAAAAAAGTCTTTCTGCCGGCCATCACCACGCCCGCGCGCCCCATGACGCTGGCGGAAAAAATCTTCGCCCGCCACATGGTCGATGCCCAGGGACATGTCGGCGTAACGTCGGTCAAGCCCGGCGACTCCGGCTTCGCGCGCACCGACCAGCGCTTCAGCCACGAGTACGTCACGCCTATGGCTGCGATTTTTTACGACCACCTGGTGGGCAAGGACGTTCCGGTGAACGATCCCGCGTCGATCCTCTTTTTCCGCGACCACCTCACCTTTCTCGACGAGGTGATCTCGCCGGAGAAGCGCAAGATGGGGCTGCTCGACCTCGCTGGCCAGCTCAAGTTCAAGCAGGAAGACTTCGCCCGCGGCCGCGGCATCAAGCTGCACGGCGAACTGAAGGACCGCAAGGGCTCGGAAGGCATCTGCCACTCCATCATGCTGGAGAGCTACGCGCTGCCCGGGCAGTTGATCGTGGGTTCGGACTCGCACACTCCGCACTCGGGCGCCATCGGCGCGGTGGCCTTCGGCATCGGCACGACAGATGTTTTCAATTCGTGGATTACGAAAGACGTCCGGGTGAAGGTGCCAGAGTCGGTGCGGGTGGTCGTCCGCGGCAAGAAGCATCCCAACGTTACCGCCAAAGATTTCATCCTGAAAATCCTTAGCCTCGACTACGTGCGCAGCGGCAAGGCGCTGGCCAAGGTGATTGAGTACGCCGGCGAGGCTATCGAGGGCTTGAGCGTGGACGAGCGCGCCACCATGACCAACATGGCGGCCGAGATCGGCGGGTTCACCGGCATCGTCGCGCCCGACCGCAAGGCGGTGGACTTCCTGGCGGAGCGCCGCGGCATGGACCGCCGCGCCGCCGAGAAGATGATCGAGGGCCTGGCCAGCGATCCCGGCGCCGAGTACGCGCACGTCATCGAACTCGATGCCGCCGAGATCACACCCATGGTGGCGACGCCCGGCGATCCCGGCAACGGCAAGTACGTGCGCGAACTGAACACGCCCGTGCCCATCGAAATCGCCTACGGCGGCACCTGCACCGCCGGCAAGAACGAAGACATGGACATGTACGCCGCCGTGCTCGCCGATGCCCTGCGCCAGGGCAAGCGCGTCGCCGAGTCGGTGAAGTTCTACATCCAGTTCGGCTCGCAGGAGACGCGCGACTACTGCGTGCGCAAGGGCTATCTCGAGGTCTTCCACAAGACCGGCGTGATGGTGATCGAGCCGAGCTGCGGCGCCTGCATCAATGCCGGCCCGGGCGCCACCAGCAGTCCCACCCAGGTGGTCATTTCGGCGCAGAACCGCAATTTCCCCGGCCGCAGCGGCCCGGGACAAATGTACCTGGCCAGCCCCTACACT
>DATNJE010000041.1:0-6789 GCA_035604095.1 Terriglobales bacterium | reverse complement strand
GAGCGGCTGACCTCGTTCGAGTTGGGCTTGCGCGACGCCGGCATCGCCGCCCAGAACCTGGTGCGCGTCTCCTCGATTTTCCCCCCCAACTGCAAGCTGATCCCCCGCTCCCAGGGGTTGAAGTATCTGCACGCCGGCGAGGTGGTGTTTGCCGTAGTGGCCGAGAACTCCACTCGCGAACCGCATCGCCTGGTGGCTGCGAGCATTGGCCTGGCCATCCCCGCTGATCGCAACACTTACGGATATCTCAGCGAGCATCACTCCTTTGGCGAGACCGACGACACCGCCGGCGACTACGCCGAAGAGCTCGCCGCCGAAATGCTGGCCACCACGCTGAATTTGGAGTTCGATCCCGACCGTTCGTGGGATGAGAAGAAGGAGATCTACCGCATCTCCAACAAGATCGTGCGCACCATGAACAACACCCAGTCGGCGGTGGGCGACAAGCGCGGGCTGTGGACCACGGTGATCGCGGCCGCGATCATGATCTTCGATTAGCGCCAAGCAAGAACGCCACGGATGGGCACGGATCGGAACGGATTTGGTTTGATCCGTGCTTATCCGCGACGATCCGTGGCGTTTTTTCCTGGCGGTCGGCGGGGCTACCAGAGCGGCTTGCCGGCCTTGTCGCGGAAGGTAAACGTCTGGTTGCCGCGTTCGATCTTGCGCGCCAGGATGCCGTTTTCGTCGTCGCCGACCTTGGCCTTGACGCCGACGATCTCGACCTCATCCCCCTTGGCGAAAGCGAACCCGTATTCGCTCAAGAACTTACTCAAGGCGAGATGGACGGTGACCAGGCTCTTGTCTGTCTTGACCACCAGGTGCGCGCCCATGCCGCCACTGACCGGGCACTGGAAATCCTTCACTTCCTGCACCACACCCTTGATGGTCACTTCATTGGCTACGTCGTATTTGGGAGCGCTGGCCGAGGCCTGCGCCCACGCCAGGGTCACCGTAAAGAGAAAGAGAATGCCGACGGCGAGAACGAATCTCTGCTTCATGGCGGACCTCTTTTCGCCGAACGTCGTCGCCGCCCGTACTGGCGCGAGACGACGAGATCGCTGCTATCCGCTTACCAAGCTATGCCTGCCCCGGCCCGCGGTCTGTGACGCCCATCACTTTTTGCTGAACCATCGGTCACCGGCGCTGAGCGCGAAACTTTCTCTGGCCGCAGGGGTTCCCAAAAGAGGAGATGCCTGCCGGGCGCGGCATCTCTGTTAGCATTGTCCTTCCCTCGGGGGTTCCATCATGGGTGAACTTGGACTTCCGGAGATCCTGCTGATCCTGGGGATAGCCCTGCTGCTGTTCGGTCCGAAAAAGCTCGGCGACCTTGGCAAGAGCCTTGGAGAAGGGATCCGCAGCTTCCGCTCGGCGGTGAAAGAGGAGCCGGCGCCCAAGCCCGCTTCCGAATCGTCCGCGAACTCTGAGAAGAAAGAACCCTCGTAAGGAGAGCGTCATCGCCCAGCCAATGCCGGCCCTCCAGAGCTCGGTTTCCGATCTGATCCTGATGGACGCGGTCAGCTTGTCCGAGGCCATCGGCGCCAAGCGAGTTTCCTGCCGCGAGGTGATGGCGGCATTCCTCGACCACATCGAGGGCTTCAACCCCAGAGTCAACGCCATCGTTTCCCTGCAGCCGCGCGCGGCGCTGCTTGAGCAGGCGGAGGAACGCGACCGGGAATTGGCCCGCGGCCAGCGTCGCGGCTGGATGCACGGCTTCCCGCACGCGGTGAAAGACCTGGCGCCGACCCGTGGCTTGCGCACAACCTGGGGCTCTCCTCTGCTCGATACTGTGCCCGGCGAGGACGCCATCTTCGTCGAGCGGATCAGGAACAGCGGCGCCATCATCATCGGCAAAACCAACGTGCCGGAATTCGGCATGGGATCGCAGACCTACAATTCCATCTTCGGGCCTACGCTGAATCCCTGGGATCTCTCGAAGACTGCGGGCGGCAGCAGCGGGGGCGCGGCCGCGGCACTGGCCTTGCGCATGCTGCCCGTCGCCGATGGCAGTGACATGATGGGCTCGCTGCGCAATCCTGCCGCCTACAACAACGTCCTGTCGCTGCGCCCGTCCTATGGCCGTGTGCCCTCCGCCGACATCGAACTGTTCTTTGGGCAGTTGATGGTCGCGGGGCCGATGGCCCGCAGCGCCGCCGACCTCGCCCTGCTGCTCTCGGTGATGGCCGGACCCGATGCGCGAGCGCCTTTCTCGATCGACGAGGACGCGGCCATCTTCACGCACATTCTGGAACGCGACTTCAGCGGAACTCGCGTGGCGTGGCTCGGCGATCTCGGCGGATACCTCCCCATGGAGCCCAGCATCGTGGAACTCTGCCGGCAAGCGCTCAAGGCGCTCGAAGCCATCGCATGCGCCGTCGAAGAATCCGGGCTGGGCTTTCCGCCCGAGCGGATGTGGGAATCATGGGTCACGCTGCGGCATTGGCTCATCGCCGGGGGCATGGGCGCGCTTTACAAAGATCCCGCGAAACGCACGCTGATGAAGCCGGAGGCGGTCTGGGAAGTCGAGCGCGGCATGAAGGTGAGCACGCAGGATGTGTACCACGCCTCGGTCGAGCGCTCCGAACTCTATCGCGCGGTCCTCAAGCTGTTCGACACCTACGAGTATCTCGCGCTCCCCAGCGCGCAGGTGTTCCCCTTCGCCGCGAGCACCCATTGGCCGAAAACGGTCAACGGCGTTGCCATGGACACTTATCATCGCTGGATGGAAGTGGTGGTGCTGGCTTCGATGCTCGGCTTCCCCGTGGCCAATGTGCCCGTCGGGTTTAGCCGCAACGGGCTGCCGATGGGAATGCAGATCATCGGTCGGCGCCATGCCGATTTCGCCGTGCTGCAGCTCGCGCACGCCTACGAGCAGACGACGCATTGGGTGCGCGACTATCCGCCGCCACTGCTCAGCCGCGCTTAGAATCCTTCTTTATGCGTCTGGCCATCGTTTCCGACATTCACGGCAACCTCACCGCTCTCGAGGCGGTCATCGCCGACCTCAAGACGGCAAGCCCTGATCTTGTGGTGCACGGTGGGGACTTGGCGGCCAGTGGCAATCGTCCCGCGGAAGTGGTCGACCGAATCCGGGAGCTGGGCTGGCCGGGCGTGGTGGGCAACACCGACGAGATGCTCTGGGTTCCCGAACAGTTCGACCGGCAGATGGAGCGCGCTGCCAAACTCCGCGTCCTGCTGGAGATCCTGTTCCATGAATTCGCGCCGGCAACGCGCGAGTTGCTCGGTGACGAACGCATTCAGTGGCTGCGAGCGCTTCCGCACGAATGGCGGAATGAGGAGTTGCTCTTGATGCATGCCAGCCCCGGCGACCTGTGGCAGGCGCCCATGCCGGATTGCGAGGAGCAGAAACTCCTTGCCACTTACAGCGGAGCCGGCGCCGCCATCGTGGTCTACGGACACATTCACCGCCCGTACGTGCGCCAAGTTCCCGGATTGGTGGTGGCCAACAGCGGCAGCGCCGGCGTGACCTACGATGGCGATCCGCGCGCCTCTTATCTTCTTGTCGAGGACGGCAAGGTGACGATCCGGCGAGTGGAATACGATGTGGTAGCCGAGGTCAAACTCCTGGCCAGCTCCGGCTACCCGCGGGCCGCTTGGCTCTCCGAGATTCGGCGCTGCGGGAAATATGTGCCGCCGTCTTGATGGTCCCTGCCCTTCGGTTACCGCGCGTACCGCCGCGGCCGCTTGTAGTTTTCCACCCGTCGCGATAGAACCAGTGCAGTGCCCGATCCAACTCCTATCGTCGCCGACGCACCCGCTGCCCTATCCGAGCCGAGCATCGTAAGCAGCGTGCTGGTACGCCCGCAGGCGACTCTTCGCCGCTGGGCGGTCCTGCTTTTCCTCTCGCTCAACTTCCTGTTCATGCTGACTTCCACCGGGCGCGTGCGGCTGCAGGACGAGCTGATGACGCTGTTCGAGTCCGAGAGCCTGGTGCTGCGCGGATCCACGGCAGTGCCGCAGGCGGTCGCCGCCAACCTTTTCTTCGGACGCTACGATCGCCAGGGCCAGCCGCGCGCGGCTTATGCTCCTGGCCAGGCGCTGGTCACCACCCCGTGGTACGCGCTGGGGCACTATGTGCTGCGCCCAGCGCCCGGCGTGCCGTCCTCCGCCCGCGACTTGGTGGTCGGATTCGCCATGACCATGAGCAGCGCGGCCTTTGCCGCCGCCGCTGCCACCTTCGCGTTCCTCCTTTTCTGCGGGATGGGCATCGAGCGCCGAACCGCGCTGGCGGCCACTCTGGTGCTCGCGCTGGCAACGCCGCTCTTCGCCTATTCCGGCTGGTTCTTTTCCGAGCCACTGGCCTGCGCGCTGTTCCTGGGAGCAGCCTGGAGCCTGTTCGGACGCAGCGACTGCATTACGGCCCGGCGCGCGGCGCTGGGAGCGGCCCTGCTGGGATTCGCCGTGCTGGTGCGGCCCACGCACATCCTGCTGGCGCCCATCTTCCTGGTCGCCATTCTGGTGCGCGAAGGCCGCGGCGGCTTCAAGCCGGCAATGGTGGCGGCGGTGGTGTTCAGCGTGGCGGTCGCCGCCTATCTTGGGTACAACTATCACGTTTTCGGGAACCCGTTTCAGTTCGGCTATCCCGACTCGGTGGAAGCGGGCAAGCACGTGACCGGGTTCGAGACCCCGCTGCGGGTCGGGCTACTCGGGTTTCTGGTTTCGCCAGGTAAGTCGATCTTCCTGTTTGGCCCGCCGGTTCTGCTGGCGCTGTGGGGACTACCTGCCCTGTGGCGACGCGATCGCGGCCCGGCCACCATCGCCACCATGAGCCTGCCCCTGGCTCTCGGCTTCTACGCGCGCTACACCCAGTGGGAAGGCGGATACTGCTTTGGTCCGCGCTACCTGGTCCCGGCACTGGTGCTGCTCGCGCTCGCTCTCGGGCCGGCGCTGGCGGAAGCCGGACAGAGCGCCCGGGCGGTGGCGATCGTGCTCTTCATCGCCGGCGTGGCGGTGCAGATGCTCGGCATCGCCACCAGCTTCCTCGAAGCTGAGGTCGGCCACGGCTATTACAACGCGCGGTTCGACTACCGGCTGGGCTACAACGCTCTCGGGATGCAGGCGGAACTTCTACTCAAGTACCTGGGCAGCCATGAGCCGGCCGCCATCGGACACGGGTTCGACCGCTGGTTCGTCTTCCTCAGCAAAGGCGGGGTGAGCCATGGCACGTTGCTGGCGTTCGCCATGGTAATGGCATGCGGCGCCGCGTTCTCGATCGTGGCGCTCGTGGGCTGCCTGCGCCGTGAGGGTACACCTCTCCCTGCGAGCTCCAGCAGCGCAAGCTAGCGCTGCCCGCAGGCTATTGCGCCGCTAGTTGAACCCCGCCAACTGGGCTTCCAGATCGGCGAGCGCCTGGTTCAGCATCTCGCGATGGCGCGGATTCTGGCTTACCTCCAGTTGCTGCAGCACGCGGCTGCGCGAAAGCACGAGCGCCTGGTGCTGGCGCATGCGCTCCAGATCCGGCTGGTCGTGGTGGCTGGATTCCTGGTTGCTGGTTTCGGCGGATTCGATCTGTGACTCCACACTCTTGCTTTCCCAACCTCTGGCCATGGTTCCGATTATACGAAGTTTGCTGCCCAAAATCAGTTGTTTGTGCGGGTGCGCTTATATATCGCATAACGACACTGCACCGTCCCTGCGCCAGTACGTCCGGACCCCGACCTAAAGTAATTTGAGCGTCCACAAGACCGCGGATTACCATTGACGTGAGGTGAAGGCATGGCCACGGAAGTCGTAATGCCGCAGCAGGGGTACGCCAGGATGCGGCGTTGGCCACGGTATCGCATTAACGTGCCTGTCCGCTTGGTGGTCCAGAGACCCGACAAGACCGTCATCGTCAGTGGCCGGGGCATGGAATTGAATGAAGGCGGCATGGCCCTGTTTGCCGGCGTGGAACTGAAGCCCGGCCAGCGCGTGGAAATCGAGTTCACCCCTCCCTATGGCCAGCCCTTGCGGGTGCGCAGCACCGTCCGCAACCGCAGCGGATACAACTACGGCACCGAGTTTCTGCTGTTGAACCGTGAAGACAAGCAGCAGGCCGAACAGATCCGCCAGGTCCTGCAGGCCATGGGATCGCCCTCCGACGACGACGAGTAACTGCGCTCTGGTTGCGCCCTCCGCTACGCCGACTTGACGGCTCCCGCCGGCTCCACTTTCTGCAGCAAGGATTCGATCAACTTTTCCTTGGCGCGAAGATCGGTTTTGAAGCGGTAATCTTCGGTTTTGTAGATCTCCTCGCGCAGCTCCTGATAGTCGCGGCGCAGCAACTCCACCAGCAGATTGAGTTCTTCGGAATTCAGATCGATTTGCATATCAGCGCCTCTCACCCCTGAATTTTAGTCCTTCCGCCTTCAGTCGGGCGCGGGTTGCAGTCCGGGAATTAGGCCAAGTTGTATACTTTCCGCCGCCATGCACCAACCCCTGGAAGCACGCTTGAACCGCCGCGAGCCCGTCCTGCTGGACGGCGCCATGGGGACGGAACTGGTGCGCCGCGGCGTGCGCTGGCGCAAGCACGGATTGCTCACCGACGCCGACCGCGTTCAGCAATTACACGAGGAGTACCTGGCCGCCGGCGCCGAGGTGATCCGCACCAACACCTTCCAACTCAATCCCCGCATTTATCTCAACGTATTCCGCAACCGCCAGCACATGCGCCACATCGGCGCGCCCGGGCTGGAAGATCTCACGTCCAAACTGCTGCGCACCAGCGTCCGTGTAGCGCGGCAGGCGCGCGCTAATGCCGGCAAGGAGCAGCAGGCGGCGATCGCGGGC
>DATNJE010000040.1:0-3440 GCA_035604095.1 Terriglobales bacterium | reverse complement strand
GTGTCCGCTTGGCTGAGTGGCTCTTCCACCGGTGTTCCCGCCAAGAGTAGCGGGGACCGGGCCGAGGCACTGCTTCTCGACCTTGTCCATGCCGGGATCGAAAACGACTTCGAAAGTGTCGTCTTCCCCCAGCATCCTGAGCTGTGTGCCGTGAAGCGTGCCTTGGAAGGTGCCGGCGCGGCGTATGCGTCTCTGTCGGGCTCCGGTTCGACGGTTTATGGGCTGTTCAAGTCGCGGGAGTTGGCCCGGAAGGCAGCTTCGCGCTTGAGCGCCGAAGGCATGCCGGCGGTGGCGACGAAGACGCTGACCCGGCGGGAGTACTGGAAACGTTTGTGGGAGTAGCCAGTCGCCGGTCGCCAGTCGCCAGTTGTTCAAACTGGCAACTGGCTACTGACAACTGGCAACTAGACTGGGCGGTCGACTAATGGCAGGTCAAGTGCCTTTGGAGCACTTTGTCCAGGTTCGAATCCTGGCCGCCCAGCCAGAAAATCAGTAGCCAGTAGTCAGTTGCCAGTTGCCAGTTAGCGCATGGGCGCAGAGAAATGAACGTGCTCCAAGAGCTAAGAGCCAAAGGCTAAGAGCCAAAAGCTGTTTTCATGCATTCCACGGCCAAACCCGGTATCCAGACAGGTTCCATGAATCCCACGGCGGGGGCATCCATGGCGACAACGGTGGTCACGGCAACAGAAAAAAAGAAGGTCGAAGAGCCCAAGCCCGAGCGCAAGCCGCAGCGGGCGCGGCAGGACGAGAAGTTCAAGATCTTCTCCGGCACCGCGAACCCTGCGCTGGCGGACGAGATCTGCAGCTTCCTGGGCATGGCGCGGGCGCAATGCAACATCAACCGCTTCTCCGACGGCGAAGTCTACGTACAGTTGCTGGAGAACGTGCGTGGCGGCGACGTGTTCGTGGTGCAGCCCACTTCCCATCCGGTCAACGAGCACATCATGGAATTGCTGATGATGATCGACGCGCTCAAGCGGGCTTCGGCGCGGCGCATCACTACCGTGATCCCGTACTTCGGCTACGCCCGCCAGGACCGCAAGGACAAACCGCGCGCGCCCATCTCCTCCAAGCTGATCGCCGACCTGCTGACCACCGCCGGGGCGCATCGGGCGCTGATCGTCGACTTGCACGCGCCGCAGATCCAGGGCTTTTTCAATATCCCGGTGGACCACCTGTTCGCTTCGCCGGTGCTGGTGGCCGAGGTGCGGAAGATGGCCCTGCCGGCGCTGACCGTGGTCTCGCCCGACGCCGGCGGCGTGGAGCGCGCCCGCTTCTTCGCCAAGAAGATGGATTCGGCCCTGGCTATCGTGGACAAACGCCGGGTGGAGATGGACATCACTGAAGTCATGCACGTGATCGGAGACGTGCGCGGGCGCAGCGCGCTCATCCTGGACGACATCATTGACACCGCCGGCACGCTCTGCAAGACCGCCGAGGCCCTGCTCGAGGCCGGCGCCAGCAGCGTCTATGCCTGCGCCACCCACGCGGTACTTTCCGGCCCGGCGGTGGAGCGCATCGCCAAGTCGAAGATCGAGCAGGTCATCGTCACCAACACCATCCCGCTGTCGGCAGCGGCGCAAAAAGAACCCAAGATCGTGGTCCGCTCCATCGGCGGGCTGATCGCGCGCGCGATTCAGTCCATTCACGAGGAGACCTCGGTCAGCTCGCTGTTCGTATAAGCAGGATCGCAGGAAGGAACGAAGCCCTTATGGCAACCGCAACAACGACTGGAAGCAACCTGGTGGAAGCGCAGCCGCGCACGGAGCGGGGCAAGAACGAGACCCGGCGCCTGCGCCGCGGCGGGCGCGTCCCCGCCGTGCTCTACGGCGCCAAGAAGCCGTCGCTCACCCTCAGCGTGGATCCCAAACAGATCTCGCGCATCCTCACCTCGGAGACCGGGCACAACACCATCTTCGACCTGCAGGCCGGCGAAGAGCGTACCAAGGCCATGATCGTGGACTGGCAGTACGAGCCCATCAAGGGAGCGTTGCTGCACATCGACCTGAAGCGCATTGCCATGGATGAGCGCCTGAAGGTGTCGGTGCCCGTCATGCTCAAGGGCGAGGCTGCGGGCGTGAAGCAGCAGGGCGGCATCCTGGAGCAGGTGCTGCGCGAGGTGGAACTGGAGTGTCTGCCGGCGGACATCCCCAGCCACATCGACGCGGATATCAGCGAGCTCGTCTTCGGCAAGCTGATGCGGGTGAGCGACCTGGCGCACATCGACCGGGTCAAGTTTTTGACCGATCCCAACCAGACCGTGGCGCACATCATCTCGGTTAAGGAAGAGGTCGTGGCCGCGCCGGAGGCCGTAGCCGCCGAAGCCGCTGCGCCCGCCGAGCCCGAGGTCATCAAGAAGGGCAAGCAGGAGGTCGCGGAAGGCGAAGCCGAAGCGGCCGAGGCCAAGCCGGAAAAGGCGGAGAAGCCCGAGAAGAAGGAAAAGAAATGACCAGGCTGCTTTTGGCTCTTGGCTTTTGGCCAAAAGCTAAAAGCAAAAAGGCAAGAGCGACTTTTGCGAAGGATCTGGCGTGAAGCTGATCGTCGGTCTGGGCAATCCCGGAATCGAATACCAGTTCACGCCGCACAACATGGGATTCCTGGCGGTGGACCGCATCGCCGAGCAGCACGGGGTGCGGGTGAGCAACCGCCAGTGCCGGGCACTGACGGGCAGGGCGGTGATCGCGGAGCACGAGGTGCTGCTGGCCAAGCCGGAAACCTACATGAATCTGAGCGGCATGTCGGTCCGGGAGTTGGTGCGGGAGCGCGCCGTGGACGTGGCGCGGGACCTGATCGTGATCTATGACGAGCTGGACCTGCCGCTGGGCGCGATCCGCATACGGCAGCGTGGCAGCTCCGCCGGGCACAACGGCATGGAGTCGATCATCGGAGCGCTGGGGAGCGAAGAGTTCGTCCGCATGCGTCTGGGCATCGGGCCCGACCATCCGGTGAAGGACGGAGCGCGCTACGTGCTCGGTCAGTTCAAGAAGTCGCAGTACGCCGTGGTGGACGAGGAACTCGATGCTGCGGCGGAAGCGGTGAAGGTAATCCTGGGCGAGGGCGTGGCCAAGGCCATGAGCCGGTTCAACCGCCGGCCGGAAACCCAGGAAGAAAAAGGATCGTGACGCCGGCCCCGCCGCGGCGGGCAGGCGCATTGAGGAGCGGAGAAGAACATGCCAGTGCAACAACGTACTTATGAAGTGATGTACATCGTCCGGCCCGACCTGCCGGAAGAGGAGACCGATCGGGTGATCTCGACGGTAGAATCCAACGCCACCACCGCCGGCATCACGGTGAAGAATGTGGAGCGCATGGGCAAGCGCCGGCTGGCCTACAAGGTGCGCAAGTTCCAGGACGGCTTGTACGTGCTGCTCACCGTCGAGGGCCCGGGCAGCGCGCTGGCGGAGCTGGAGCGGCGCCTGCGCGTCACCGAGCCGGTGATC
>DATNJE010000039.1:0-7692 GCA_035604095.1 Terriglobales bacterium | reverse complement strand
CTCGCCGAACGAAGTGTGTGTCCGTGTACTGGGCTGGCCCGTCAAGATCCGGACCGGCGCGCGCCCACACGCCGGGGGATGAGGTCAGCGGACCGGCATCATCAAATGTTCGTATTTGGTGTTGGGCCGCATGACGTAAGGCGTCGTGGGATCCGCTTTCGCGCCGCGCGGGTATCGGGATGGGGAACAAGGCGGGGCTGGCCGGTCGCTTACCGTTCAGGGACGGGCAAACGGTCTCGACCGGATTGGAGAGCATCGACCAGACAGTAGGCTGCCAGAGCCGTGAGGACGGTCAGGTGGTGCTGATGCCGGAGACGGGACGGACCTGCCAACGGATCACCAGACGGTGCCTGCATCACGCGGCCAATGGCGCAAGACGGTTAGGAAGGGCAGTCGCCCGGATGGTGGTGCCCGAGTTTGAAGGTCCCCCGACCCAAAGCGACCTTTTGTGGCGTAGGAACACGTGGCTGGCTCACCGCTTGCGGCCGGCCCGGCGAGCAAGCATTCTGGGTTGAGACATCCGTCCCGACAGGAGGCCCACGCGGTGAAGTCCCCTCGCTCCACTGCCGTCCCGAAGCCCATGCAGGCAACCTACGACGCCGTGGTCAGGCTGACGGATGCGTTCTCCCGCGACCACCTGACCGACGAGTACCGCGATCTTGCGCGGGCGATGACCGCTTCCCTCTCACGCAAGCGGCCAAGCCCGTTGGCCTCGGGGCAGCCGCGCACCTGGGCCTGCGGCATCATCCACGTATTGGGCCAGCTCAACTTCCTGTCGGACAAGGCGAGCCAGCCTCACATGACCATGGCTGAGGTCTGCGCCGCGTTCGGCGTTGGCCAAAGCACGGCCAGCGCCAAGGCCAGTATCCCCCGTCATTGATTTTGGGGTGAATCTCTGAATCGATGGCTCCGCAATGACGGAGATGATTCGTGACCGCGAAACAGATCGCTGTAAAGAAGTACGTCGTGAAGCTCAGCGACGAGGAGCGCGAGCGGCTCAACACGCTGATCCATACGGGCAAGCACCCGGCCCGACAGCTGATGAAGGCACGTATCCTGTTGAAGGCCGACGCCTCGGAGGCCGGGGAAGGCTGGAGTGACAGCCGGATTGCCGCGGCTCTGGATAGCAGTGTCCCCACGATCGCTCGGACCCGCCAGCAGCTGGTGGAGGAAGGGTTCGAGTCGGTGCTCACCCGCAAGCATTCGCCAGCCTCGGCCAGACCGCGTATCTTTGACGGCGCCGCTGAGGCCAAGCTGATCGCCTTGGTCTGCTCCAAACCGCCCAAGGGGCGCGCGCGGTGGACGCTGCAACTGCTGGAAGAGCGGGTCGTGGAGCTGAACATCGTTGACCGCGCCAGCGATAACACGATTGGGCGGACGCTAAAAAAAATACGCTCCGACCCCACCTGCAACGGCGATGGGTCATCCCGCCGGATGCCAACGCCGCCTTCGTAGCCGGCATGGAAGACGTGCTCGAAGTCTACCAGAGGCCGCACGACCCGGCGTGTCCCGTGGTGTGCCTGGACGAAACATCGAAGCAGCTCATCGCCGAAACGCGCGTGCCGATCGCTGCGAAGCCAGGGCGGGTCGCGCGCTTTGACTACGAATACCAGCGCAACGGTACCGCCAATCTGTTCATGATGTTCGCGCCGTTGGAAGGCTGGCGGCATGTCAAGTGCACCGATCGCCACACCGCCTTGGACTACGCCCAGGTCCTCAAGGAACTATCAGATACCCATTTCCCGGGAGCCACCAGGATCGTCCTCGTGCAGGACAACCTGAACACCCACAAGCCGGCTTCCCTCTACGAAGCCTTCCCCGCCGCCGAGGCGCGCCGGCTCGTCGAGCGGTTCGAGTGGCATTACACACCGAAGCACGGCAGTTGGCTGGATATGGCTGAATCCGAACTCGGCGTCTTGTCATCCCAGTGTCTCGACCGGCGCATTGAGAGCGCCGGAGCAATTGTAGGCCACGGATCGGCGCCGATGTGGCGTTGAGGGCGCCGGAGCAAAAGGCGTCCAGTGGTAAGCCCTGGGTTTCCGATGGGGACGAAGGGCAGGAGCATGAAGCCCGTGGAGCTTTATTTGTTGGTGCGGCAATCGGTCTTTAGGGAGGGCCGGAGCCGACGGGAGACGGCGCGCCTATTCGGGGTCGCGCGGAAGACAGTCGACAAGATGTGCGCGTTCTCGGTGCCACCTGGGTATCGGCGGAGTTCGCCTGCGGCGCGCCCGAAGCTGGATGGGTTCACCGGGATCATCGACCAGATCCGCGCCGACGACGCGAAGATGCCGATGAAGCAGCGGCATACGGCCAAGCGGATCTTCGAGCGTCTGGTTGCCGAGTATGGGTTCACCGGCAAGTACACGATCATCAAGGATTACGTGCAGGATCAGCGGTTGCGCTCGAAGGAGATGTTCGTGCCGCTGCACCATCCCCCTGGCCACGCCCAGGTTGATTTCGGCGAGGCCGTCGCGGTCGTGGGAGGGGTGGAGCGCAAGATCCACTTTTTCTGCATGGACTTGCCCCATTCCGATGCCCCGTTCGTGAAGACCTATCCGGCGGAGACCACCGAGGCGTTGCTGGATGGGCATGTAGCGGCCTTCGCCCATTTCGGCGGGGTGCCGCTGTCGATCCTGTACGACAACACCACGTTGGCGGTGGCGCGGATCCTGGGCGACGGCAGCCGGCAGCGAACACAGGCCTTCACCGCTCTGCAGTCCCACTACCTGTTCGCCGATCGCTTCGGCCGCCCCGGCAAGGGCAACGACAAAGGCAAGGTCGAGGGATTGGTCGGCCATACCCGGCGCAACGTGCTCGTGCCAAAGCCGGTCTCCGCCGACTTCGGCGCGCTGAATGTGATGGTGCTCAACCGCTGCCTGGAGCGCCGGAACGACGTGCTGCGCGGCCACCAGAGCACAATCGGCGAGCGCCTGGAGGCCGATCTGGCCGTATTCCGCCCGTTGCCACCTGCCCCGATTGAACCATGCGAGAAGCGGGCCGGGCGGGTCAGTTCGCTCAGCCTGGTGCGCTATCGCGGCAACGACTACTCGGTGCCGACCCGGTTTGGTCATCGCGAGGTGCTGGTGAAGGGGTTCGTCGATGAAGTGGTGATTGCCCATGGCAGCGAGGAGATCGCCCGCCACCGCCGATCCTACGACAGCGCCGACTTCGTGTTCGATCCTCTGCACTATCTGGCATTGCTGGAGCAGAAGACCGGGGCTCTCGATCAGGCCGCTCCGCTCCAGGGCTGGGATCTGCCCGGCGCGTTCGGCGAACTGCGCCGCCTCTTGGAAGCCCGCATGGCCAAGCGGGGACGGCGCGAGTTCGTCCAGGTCCTGCGGCTCTTGGAGGTGTTTCCGCTGGCCCCGGTCACGGCGGCGATCGAGGACGCCATCGAGCGCGGGGTGATTGCCTTCGATGCGGTCAAACACCTGACGCTGTGCCGGATCGAGCGGCGTCCGCCGAGACTGGACCTGTCGGTCTATCCCTTCGTGCCCGGCACCGAGGTCAGGACCACGGTCGCCGCCGATTACATGACGCTGCTGGAAGACGCCGCATGACCGCGCCACTCCCAACGGCACCACCGCAGGTACTGCTCGCCCATCATCTGAAGGCTCTCAAGCTGCCGACCATCCTGCGCGAATACGACAAGCAGGCCCAGATTTGTGCCGCCGAGGGCGTCGATCATCCCCGCTACCTGCTGAGGTTGGTCGAACTGGAACTGATCGAGCGCGAACGTCGGACGGTCGAACGGCGCATCCGCGAGGCTCGGTTCCCTGCGGTCAAGTCGCTCGACAGCTTCGACTTCACCGCCATTCCGTCGCTCAACAAGATGCTGGTTCTCGACCTGGCGCGTTGCGATTACCTCACCCGCCGCGAGAACGTCATCGCGCTGGGTAATTCCGGTACCGGCAAGACGCACATCGGTCTGGCCCTCGGCCTGGCGGCCTGCCAGCACGGTTTCTTGGTCGGCTTCACGACGGCCGCCGGACTGGTCAACCAGTTGATGGAGGCGCGCGACGAGAAGCGCCTGCTCAGGCTCCAGAGCCAGATCCAGGCCTACAAGCTGCTCATCATCGATGAGCTCGGCTACGTGCCGCTGTCACCCACCGGCGCCGAGTTGCTGTTCGAGGCCTTCAGCCAACGTTACGAACGCGGCTCCACCATCGTCACGTCGAACCTGCCCTTCGACGAGTGGACCTCCGTCTTCGGCTCGGAGCGCCTGACCGGTGCGCTGCTCGACCGGCTCACCCATCACGTCCACATCCTCGAGATGAACGGCGAGAGCTACCGGCTCGCCCACTCCAAGGCTCGCCGTCGCAAGGCCGCCCCAACCGAGAAACCGCCACCCACGGACCTCGTCGATCCCGACACCGGCGAGATCACCACCGCCTGACGATCGAGAGGAAACCGATGGCCGAAAATGAGAAGGGGGTCCGATCGGACCCCCTTCTCATTCAAGAAACTCCGACCACCAGGCGGTTCCCTTTTACTCCGGCCCGGCGGCTCCCTTTCTCTCCGGCGTTGACACAGTGGCCACAGCACACGCCTCGACCGCAAGCTGGACGGCCGCTTCGGCACCAGGTCATACGCGGCCGAGGAGCTGATCGCCGAGCTCACCAGTGCCTTCCTTTGCGCCCACCTGGGCATCGAGGGAGACCTACGACACGCCGGCTACCTCAAGACCTGGGCGGAGCTGCTACGCCTGTCAACGGCGGAGACAAATTGTGCCAGATAGCGGCGTGAAAGTGTACCAGTCGGGTTAAGAGAAAAGGGCCTGGAAGCCCTGGTTGATTGTCGTGCCGCGCGCTGTGAGCCACGCGGAGCATGGCGGAGCGTGGATCACAGCGCGCGGCGTCGCATCATTTTTCGATGACGGCGTCCCCTTCCGTGGTTTTCTTCATGGTGGTGTTGATCCCCTGAACCGATCGGCGTTGGGTCCTTTTGCTTGTGTTAAGCCGGAAGCTTTCGCCGTTCATTTCCAGGATGTGGACATGATGCGTGAGGCGATCGAGGAGCGCCCCGGTGAGACGTTCCGAGCCGAAGACCGAGGTCCACTCATCGAATGGCAGGTTACTGGTGACGAGCGTGGCGCCGCGCTCATAGCGTTGGCTGAACACCTCGAAGAGCAGTTCCGAACCGACAGCGGTGAACGGCACGTAGCCCAGTTCATCAACGATCAGCAGTTTGACCGCGTTGAGATGCTTTTGCAGTGCCCGTAGACGGCGTTCGTCGCGCGCTTCCATGAGTTCATGCACGAGGGCGGCGGCCGTGGTGAAGGCGACGCTTTGGTTTTTCTGGCAGGCGGCCAGCCCCAATGCCAGGGCAATGTGGGTTTTGCCGGTGCCGGATGGCCCGAGCGCGATGCAGTTCTGTCGCGTCTCGATCCATTCGCAGCGCGCCAGTTCGAGAACCAGCGCTTTATTGAGCGAGGGCTGGGCGGCGAAGTCGAAGGTGTCGAGGCTCTTGGTCTGTGGAAAGCGCGCCGCCCAGATGCGGCGCTCAATGTTACGCCGCTCGCGGTCGATCCGCTCCAGTTCGCACAGACGCAGCAGATAGCGCGGGTAGTCGGCGCGATCCTGTGCCGATTCCATCGCCACCTTCTCATACTCGCGCGCGAACGTGGGAAGCTTCAGCGCCTTGAGATGATTGCCGAGCAGCACCTGGGGCGCGACGGCGGTCAGCGTCGGGGTGTCAGGGGACATGGTCATGCCGGGACGCCCGCTGTCATCGGCATGAAGCACGAGCTGGCGACGAGCCCGAGATAGGCGCGCGGATCGGTTGTTCCGACCGTGGCGGCCGGCAGGTAGGGGTAGAATGTCAGATCAAGCCGGGCCGGCCGGTTCTCCAGTCTGGCCAGCAGCAACATCTTCACCGCATCGAAGCTAATGGCGCCGAGCCGCAATGCCTGGGCGACGGCCTGTTCGACCTGGTGCTGATGGAAGTCCTCCATCAGGCGTAGCACCTGAATGAACTCGCGACGCCCGGCTTTCCCCATCCGTGCTTCCATCAGCCGTCGCAGACGATGGATACAGTCCGCGAGCTGCCAGCCGTCCAGCGGCGCCGCCTGATCGAGTGCCTTGCTCTTGTGTTCCAGCAACGCCAGATAATGCACTGGATTGTAGACAAAGTCGGCCGTGTCATAGCTACGGACATGCCTGGCGATCGTCTCGCCGCGACAGGCTATCTCGACACGGTCGACATAGCCCTTCGCCAGAACCTCCTGATGGCCGAAGCGCGTCGGCACCGAGTAATCGTTGTTCCGGTAACGCACCAGAGACAGCGAGGAGACGCGGGTAGCGACCTTGTGACAGGCATCATACGGCGCCGGCGGCAACTGCATGAACGCGGTCACGTCCGCTCGCATGCGCTCGGCGATCGAGCTGGTATGGCCGCGCAGGATCGCCTCACCACGCCTGGTGCAGGCATGCAGGAACCGGGCGTTCAGGGCGTCAAAGCTGTCCGCAACCGGCAGAGGTGTCATGAAGTTGCGCCGGACATAGCCGACCAGCCCCTCCACCTTGCCTTTGTCGTTGCCCTTGCCCGGCCGGCCGAACCGGTCGTCGAACAGGTAATGGCTCTGCAGTTCCGCAAACATCCGCGAGCGCAGGCGCTCGCCACCCTTCACGATCCGGGCCACCGCGAGCCGGGTGTTGTCATATAAGATCGATCGCGGCACGCCGCCGAAAAAGGCGAAGGCCGCGACATGGCCGTCGCAGAAGGCTTCTGCTGTCTCGGCCGGATACGCCTTGACGAAGCAGCCGTCCGAGTGCGGCAGATCCATGCAAAAGTAATGGAACCGCACCTTCTTGCCCGCGATGTAGCCATCCGCCTCGCCAAAATCCGCCTGGGCGTGACCCGGACGATGGCTCAACGGCACAAACATCTCGCGGGACCGCGACGTCGCCTCCGCCACATACTCTCGCACGATCGTATAGCCGCCGAGGAATCCCCGTTCATCCCGCAGACGCTCGAAAATCCGGTGCGCCGTGTGGCGCTGCTTCTTGTGCACGCCGCGGTCTGCTTCGAGGATGGCGTCGATCCACCCCATGTGTGGCCCCAGCTTCTTCGAAGCCGGCCGTTCCCGCCGCCGGTAACCGGGCGGAACCGAATACTGAAGCATCTTCGTGATCGTGTTGCGGTGAACGCCAAACCGCGTCGCCGCCTCCCGCCGGCTCAGACCGTCCACCATCACCGCGTGCCGGATCCTGGCATAGAGTTCCACTGTAAACATCCTTCCAGCCCCTCAATGTCCGGCTCGGACATCCAGAAGGCCTATCAGGACCGGTACACTTTGGCGCCCCCTTCCAGGGCGGACCCACCAACCGGTTCAGTGGTACACTTTGCAACCGCTGTTCATATGGTGGAGGGCGGGCGTGAATTTGGGCGCGATGGCGGCGTATTGCTGCGCGGCCAGGGCGAGACGCGAATCCGTCAGCGCCAACCGATGAGCGATCAGGACCGAGCTGACCATGGCCAAGGCTCCCATCCCAAAATGTTACGATGTCACGGGCGGCCCCGACAGTCAATTACCTTGTCCCGCGGACGTGTGCCCGGCGATCCTGGAGCCGGTCTTCACCAACCTGTTATGCAGCGCTGTCGTGGACCAGTGTGCCACATTGAACGAGATTTTGCGCTACACGAAAGGTCCGCTTAGGGTGTGCGCCGTGAAAGGCGGCGCTTTCCAGTGGG
>DATNJE010000038.1:0-5053 GCA_035604095.1 Terriglobales bacterium | reverse complement strand
GGATCGGCGGCATCATGCGGGATGGTGAAGGGCGTCACCTGGATGTCGCCGATGTGGAAGCTGTGGCCCGAGCTGAACAGTTCGAGGCGCTCGAGATGCGTCTGCTTCTTGCCGCACTGCCGGCCCCAGGTGTCGTTGGTCGCACCCGTCATGTACACGGGGACCTTCAGCTTGCGCGCCAGCACGGGCAGGCCGGCAATGTGGTCGGAATGCTCGTGAGAAATGAGGATCGCGGTGAGCCCCTGCGGGTCTTCGCCCGCCGCCGTCATGCGCTTCAGGGTTTCACGGCAGGAGAGGCCGGCGTCCACCAGGAGCCGGGTGCGGGCACTGGCAACGATGGCACAGTTTCCCTTGCTTCCGCTTGCCAGCACCGTCATCCGCGCGCACATTGCTGCGAGGATAGCATGGAATCTCCGGAATCACGGCGATCCTCTCAGCTCGCGTACCATCTTCTCGAGAAACGCTCCCAGATAGGCGCCCACGAAGGACGGCAGGAATGCCAGCACCCCCGCCAACTCTCCGCTGCGGTGCATCACCAGGTGGCCGAGCGGAAGGAACGCCCCAAACAGCAGGCCCCATCGCCAGGCCCGCCGCGGCCCCAGATACCCGACAATCATTGAAACCATGAGAATCGCGATGAGCGAGGTGGAAGTGTCACGAAGGGTCAGGTCGAGCGCGGCCGTGCCGGCGGCCAAGACCACCGCGACCAGCCAAGTTCGGGATGCTCTTGCGACCTCCGTGTCTCCGTGCCTCCGTGGTGATCAATAGCGATAAAAACCGCGGCCCGTCTTCCTGCCCAGCCAGCCGGCATCGACCATCTTAATGAGTAGCGGGCAGGGACGGTACTTGGGATCGCCCAGGCCGTCCTGCAGCACGCGCATGACGTCCAGGCAAACGTCCAGCCCGATAAAGTCGGCGAGCGTCAGCGGGCCCATAGGATGGGCCATGCCCAGCTTGAAGACTTCATCCACCGCCTCGGCCGTGGCCACGCCCTCCATCACCGTGTACATGGCCTCGTTCAAGAGCGGCATGAGCACGCGGTTGGAGACGAAGCCTGGAGAGTCGTTCACCTCCACCGGCGTCTTGTCGAGCTTCTTCGCCAGTTCGAACACGGTCTGGAAGGTTTCTGGCGAAGTCGCCAGCCCACGGATCACCTCCACCAGCTTCATCATGGGCACGGGATTGAAGAAGTGCATGCCGATAACCTGCTGCGGGCGCTTGGTGACCGCGGCCAGCTTGGTGATCGAGATGGACGACGTGTTCGACGCCAGGATCACCTCGGCGTGGCAGAGCCGGTCGAGATCTTGAAACAGCTCGGTCTTGATCTTGAACTGTTCGGTGGCGACCTCGACCACGAAGTCGCAGGCGGCCAGCGGAGCGCGGCCCACGACCGGCGTGATGCGCTTCAGCGCTGCCTCGCGCTCACCGCCGGTGAGCTTGCCCTTTGCCACTTCGCGCTCCAGGTTCTTGTTGATCGTGTTCATGCCACGGTCGAGGAAGGTCTGCTCGATGTCCACCAGCACCACGTTGTACCCGCTCTTAGCAAAGACGTGCACGATGCCGTTGCCCATCGTGCCCGCGCCCACTACGCCTACGGTCTTGATCTCCATGATGAACTCCGACAAGATGGTTCTGGATGATGAAGAAAACGCGCCAGTGTAGCAGAAGGAGGAGAGCGCAGCAGGGAGCGGGCCTTCACTGACTCAATGGCTCAATTGATTCTCACCAGCAGACAGGTGATGTTGTCGTCGCCGCCAGCGTTGCGGGCGGCCGCGACCAGCGCATCGCAGGCCGTCTCCAGGTTGGAGGCCGAGCTGGTGATCTCGCGCAGCCGCGGCTCCTTCACCAGCTTGGTCAAGCCGTCGGTGGCGAGGAGAAAGATATCCCCGGGAGAGACGGCTACGTCCTGCACGTCCGGCTCGGCGGCCTCCTCCGAGCCCAGCGCGCGGGTGATGATGTTCTGCATGGAGGAGCGCTCCGCCTCTTCCATGGTCATCAGGCCGCGCCGCACCTGCTCCATGACCAGGGAGTGATCGGAGGTGAGCAGCCGGATCTGGCCCTCGCGCAGCAGGTATACGCGGCTGTCACCGACGTGCGCGATCGACGCCTTGCCGTCGCGCACCAGCAGCGCCACGATGGTTGATCCCATGCCCAGCCGTCCCGGGTGCTCCTGCGCCTCGCTGTAGATGCGGATGCCGGCCGCCTGCACGGCGCTGGCCAGCGCATTGGCGTCCAGCGAGATGTCGTCGAACTTCTCCCCGACCTGGGGGAAGCTGCCTGCCCCAGAGTAAAGGCGGAAGTACTCCAGCACAGTCTCGACCGCCAACTGGCTGGCCACTTCGCCGGCGGCCTGCCCGCCCATACCGTCGCATACGACGTAGACGCCACGCGCAGCGTCATAGCCGAAATTGTCTTCGTTGTTGGTGCGGACGCAGCCAACGTCGCTTCGGCCCGCCACCTGGATTGCAGCATTCAGCATTCAGCATCCAGCATTCAGCCCGGTTTGGCTGAGTGCTGAGTGCTGACGGCTGAGTGCTGTTTACGGATGCTTTCTCCCCGCCACGTCCAACCGCACCTCGGCACGCTTCAGGGCGTACAAGGCGCGCTCGTAGTCTGTATCAGGATCCTGGCTCTTCAGCCGCTCCTCGGCGCGCTCCTTGGCCTCCTGCGCCCGGGTTACATCGATCTCCTCCGGACGTTCCGCTGCCTCGGCGAGGATGGTGACCTTCGCGGGCAGCACCTCGGCAAACCCCCACGCCACCGCAAGGTACTGGGGCTGCCCGCCTTTGCGATAAACGATCTCGCCGACCGCAAGTTCGGTGATCAGCGGAGCGTGCCCGGGCAGGATGCCCAAGTACCCTTTCTTGCCGGGGATTTGAACCTCTTCCGCCGTGTCGCTCACCACCTGCTTCTCGGGGGTGACGATCTCGAGTTGGAAAACTTCAGCCATCTGCTCCTAATGGGTGCCCCACCCTTGGCCGCCTTTGCCGAGGGTGGGAGTTTTCTTACGCCGCCGCCGTGGCCTTCATCTTCTCGGCGCGTTCCAACACCTCGTCGATGGTGCCGACCATGTAAAACGCCTGCTCGGGGATGCCGTCGTGCTTGCCCTCGATGACCTCGCGGAAACCCTTTACCGTGTCCGCAATCTTCACGAACCGTCCCGGCGTGCCGGTGAACTGCTCGGCCACGTGGAATGGCTGAGACAGGAACTTCTGAATCTTGCGGGCGCGCGCCACCGTCATCTTGTCGTCTTCGCTCAGCTCGTCAATGCCCAGAATGGCGATGATGTCCTGCAAGTCCTTGTAGCGCTGCAGGATCCTCTTCACGCCCTGGGCCACGTCGTAATGGTCGTTGCCGACGATGCGCGGATCGAGAATGCGCGAGGTCGAAGCCAGCGGATCGACAGCGGGATAGATCCCGATCTCGGTCAGCGCACGCGAGAGCACGGTGGTCGCGTCCAGGTGCGCGAACGTGGTCGCCGGCGCGGGGTCGGTGAGATCGTCGGCGGGCACATAGATGGCCTGCACCGACGTCACTGAACCTTTCTTTGTGGAGGTGATGCGCTCCTGCAGTTCACCCATCTCCGTGGCCAGGTTCGGCTGGTAGCCTACGGCGGACGGCATGCGGCCGAGCAGCGCCGAGACTTCCGATCCCGCCTGGGTAAAGCGGAAGATGTTGTCGATGAACAACAGCGTGTCCGTGCCTTCGACGTCGCGGAAGTACTCGGCGACGGTCAGCGCGGTCAGCGCCACCCGCAAACGCGCACCGGGAGGCTCGGTCATCTGGCCGTAGATCAGCGCCGCTTTCGACTCGTCCGGCTTGCCGGGCACGATCACGCCCGACTCGGTCATCTCCAGCCACAGGTCGTTGCCTTCGCGGGTGCGCTCGCCCACGCCGGCGAACACGGAGAAGCCGCCGTGCTGCTTGGCAACGTTGTTGATCAGTTCCATGATCACGACCGTCTTGCCCACGCCGGCGCCGCCGAACAGCCCGATCTTGCCGCCCTTCAGGAACGGCTGGATGAGGTCGATGACCTTGACGCCGGTCTCAAACATCTCCGCCGTGGTGGCCTGCTCGTCGAAGGCCGGCGCCAGGCGGTGGATGGGATGCCTGCCGGCGCAGCCCTGCATCGGCCCCAGTTCGTCCACCGGCTCACCGATGACATTCATCACGCGCCCCAGGGTGCAGCGCCCGACGGGCACGGTGATGGGCCCGTCCTGGTCGATGGCCTTCATGCCGCGCACCATGCCCTCGGTCGGCTGCATGGCCACGCAGCGCACGCGGCCTTCGCCCAGGTGCTGCTGCACCTCGAGGATCACGTCGACGGGTTGGGGCACATCGAAGCCTTCGCTCACCACGCGAACAGCTTCGTAAATGGGGGGCATCTCCGTCTCGGAGAACTGCACGTCCACGGCGGGACCGGCGATCTGGATTACTCTTCCAACATTTCTAGCCATAGAAATTCCGTTTCAAGTTTCGAGTTTCGAGTTTCAAGTTCCCAGCCAGTCGCGGCGCAACTCGAAACTTGAAGCTGGAAACTCGAAACTGCTCTACTGCGCCGCCGCCGCTCCGCTCACCACCTCGATGATCTCCTTGGTAATCTTCGCCTGGCGCACGCGGTTCATCGCCAGGGTCAGCGAGTCGATCATGTCGCTGGCATTGTTGGTCGCAGAATCCATGGCGGTCATGCGTGCGGCATGCTCGGCCGCAATGGATTCCAAAAGCGCGCGAAAAATCTGTATGCCCACGTACTTCGGCAGTAGGCTGTTGAACAACTCGCTCGCCGGCTGCTCGTAGATGTAGTCCACCTGCGCGGTGGCGAACTGCGCCGCCCGCTGGTCGATCTCGTGCGTCTCGGCTTCCGCGGTGCTCACGCCCGCGGTGCGCGCGGCTTCCCCGGCGCGCCTGCGCTGCTCTTCCGTCATCGCCTCGGCTTGCAGGATCTCCTCCCGCCCGATCTCCTTGATGGGCAGGATCTGCTCCACCACCAGCCGCTGCGCGATCACCGACTTGAATTCGTTGAACGCGACGTACACCGCGTCGATCTCGCCCT
>DATNJE010000037.1:0-8009 GCA_035604095.1 Terriglobales bacterium | reverse complement strand
ATCGCGGAATTCGCTTTCCGCACGGCGCAGGAAGATGCCGACACCGGGCGCACTACCGCAGGATCGGTGGTGATCACCACCAAGCACGGTACCAATGATTGGCACGGCAGCGGGGCGTTTTATGAGCGCGCGGCGGCGCTGACGGCGAGGTACCCGATCGAGAATCCGGCGCCCGATCCGAAGCAGCCCTTCTCGCGGCAGAACTACGTGGGCACTTTGGGTGGTCCGCTCAAGAAAGACAAACTGTGGATGTTCGCGTCGTTCGAGTACGTGCACGAGGACGCGAGCATCGCCTACAGCC
Organism: Terriglobales bacterium; assembly: GCA_035604095.1. GTDB lineage: Bacteria > Acidobacteriota > Terriglobia > Terriglobales > Acidobacteriaceae > JAHFUA01. The sequence goes on along the minus strand of DATNJE010000037.1, from coordinate 7,708 downwards.
CGGCCAGCCAGGCGGAATTCACGGCGCTGGCGGCGCTGGCGGCGCAAGGGCTGATTCCGGGGGTGAGTTCGATTCCGGTACCCCAGAACATCCCCATTCCATTTCGCGATGCCATCGGCTCGTTGCGGCTCGACTGGGCGCAGAGCCAGAAGTCGCAGTGGTTCCTGCGCGGCTCCCTCGACAACTACACCACGGAAAACGACTACGTGCAGCAGGCCACCCTGCCCTCGACCGGAACCACCTCGGGTTCGAAGTATGGGAACGTGGTGATCAATAACACCTATGCGTTCAGCCCAAACTGGCTGGGGAGTTTCACCATGGGCGCGAGCACGCTGCACCACACGGAAGCGCGGAACCAAGACCTCGGTTTTGCGCTGGCTTTCCCGTTCAGCTCGACGTTCCAGACCATTTCCGGGTTCGAAACTTTTGGGGACAACCAGTTCAGGACCGCCATCACTGCGTTTCCAGTGTTGCGCGACCAGGAGAAATACCAGTTTCGCTATGACCTGAGCCATTCGGCGGGCAAGCACGCGTCCAAGTTCGGCATCGACTTTATTCACGAGCCCGTGCTGAGCGGGGCGCTGTCGGGGACAACGGAGACCCTGCTGCAATACATGAATAACCCGAGCTTCTATGCCGCGAACCCGGCGCAATTTTATTTCGATCTGAATTGCATCAATCCTCCGGCCGACGTGACCTGCACGCAAACGCCGGCGGGAGACGGCAGCTTCACGCAAAGCGTGCAGCGGCTGGGACTCTACGCCGAAGATTCCTGGCGCGTCTCCCGAAAGTTGACGGTGAACTACGGGCTGCGCTGGGACACCACGTTCGGCTTGTTCATCGCGTCAGGGCGGGATCAGACGCAAAATCCTACCTACCCAGCGCTGCAGGCGCTCGGGATCAACGGGGCTCCGCACGACTACCGCAAGGCTTTTGCGCCGCGCATCGGAATTGCCTATGCTCCCGGGAGCGGCGAGAAGACGGTGATCCGCGCCGGGTTTGGTCTCTATTACAACGACCTCGCGCAGAACGGATGGGTAGCGGCGCTGCAAGCCGTGAACGGGAGCGGCGTGGGAGGAGCGATTATCGACCCGAACTATCACACTCCTTACGCCATTCATGCCACGGCGGGAATCCAGCACGCCTTCAACGATCACTGGATTCTGGGCGCGGACTACACTCACGAGACCGGAATGCATGGCTACCGCGCGTATCCCTTCCCTAACCTCGACCTGTTCAAATCGGACAACCGCAGCAGCTATGACGCATTGATGATTCACCTGCAGGGAAATACCCACCGCTTCAGCCTGATTGCCAACTACACGCTTTCGAGCGCGAAAACCTGGGGCTGCGTGCTGGGCGAGTTGTTTGATTATGTGAACGGCGTTTGCGACCCCCTGCACCCCTTCGCGCCTGGGGACTACGGTCCGTCGGGAGAAGATGTGACGCACCGGTTCGTTTTTTCGGGGATCTTTCATGCCCCAGCCGGCTTCGAAGTGAGCACGCTCACCCAGGCGGAGAGCGCGCGCCCGTTTACGATTACGACTGCCGATAACAGCCAACGCATCTCGGTCAACGGCGTGCCGACCAGCCTGGATGAGTTCCGCGGCACGCCTTACATCCAGGCGGATCTGCGGGTGGCGCGGCCGATCAAATTCCGGGAAGGCTGGACGGTGATGCCGTTCATCGAATTCTTTAATCTGTTCAACCGCAACAATCCCGGTGCGAACTACGTGACCAACGTGGGGGCGCTGCCGGTGCCGGCGGACCAAATCGCATCGGGCAATGTGACCGAAATCTGTCTGGACGCGGCGTGCACGATGACACAACCGGTCACCTCGCTGAAACAGCTCGCTAAGCCGGCCGGCGCCCTCGGAGATTTCTTCGGGCCAGGAACCACGGTGGGAATCCCGTTCGCGGCACAGCTTGGTGTCAGAGTCAGCTTCTGACATCCTGCTTGATGTTTTGCGGCGCCACATCTAAGCTAACGCTTCACAAAATCGCATTCCTAGGACGAGAAAGATCGCTATGTTGAGCTGGTGGAAGACGCCGTTGGCATCGGCCAGCAAGCTGGGACCGCTGGAGACCGAGCTCCTGCGCGCTTTGTGGAAGCGGGGCAATGCCACTGTCCGGGAATTGCTCGCGGAGGGTCACGCCCGCGCCGCCTACACCACCGTGATGACCACGCTCGACCGCCTGCACAAGAAAGGCCTGCTGGACCGCGCGCCCGACGGCCGCGCCTATCGCTATTCGCCCCGGCACACGGAGGCAGAATACAACCGCCTGCTGCTGGCGGGTGCGATCCAGCGCTTGCTCGGCAGTTCTGCGCCGCTTTCCTTCCTGGTCGATGCCGTCACCGAGCACGATGCCGCGCTGCTCCCGGAATTGGAACGGGCGGTGGAGCGCAAACGCCGCGAACTGCGGGAAAGGGAGAAGCGCTGATGTACTTCATCCGCGGCGGCGTCATTGCGATGAGCGTTTTTGTGCTCGTGTACGTGGCACTCTCGCTTATGGTGAGCGTCGGCTGGAGAGCGCTGCGCCGCGATCGATGGCACGTCAGTTCCACCACAACCTACTGCTTCCGCATCTTGCCGCTGGCCGCGGCTCTCGTAGTTGTGGCCGTCTTCACGGTTCCTTCCTTCCTCCGGTTCGAGCCGCGGTGGGACGACGAGCCCATCGGGAGTGCAGTCCTCGCGCTTGCCTCCGCCGGCGCAGTGATCCTTATCTTCGGAACCATCAACGCGTTGCTGGGTTGGATGCGGACCTCGCGCTGTGTGTCTTCCTGGACCGCTGATTCGCGGACGCTGAATTTGGAAACCGCGGTGCCCGCGTTTCAGACACCCGAGTCCGCTCCGCTGCTAGCCGTTGCCGGCCTTTGCCGGCCGAAATTGCTGGTCTCCGCCTGCGCCCGCCAATTGCTCGATCCCGGCGAACTCGACGTGGCCATCCGCCACGAGCTGGCCCACGCACGGCGCCGCGACAATCTCAAGAAACTCCTGCTGCGAGCTTGCGCCTTCCCGTACCTGGGCGCTCTCGATCGCGCCTGGCTGGAGGCCGCCGAAATCGACGCCGATGACGAGGCAGTGCGGGATGAACGGTCGGCGCTCGACCTGGCCTCCGCTCTCCTCAAAGCGTCACGCCTTACCCCGCGCGTCCCCGGACCGGAATTGACCATGGACCTGGTTTCCGGCGCTCCTGGCGCGGTGACGGCTCGTGTCGAACGGCTCCTGGCATGGAGGCCGCGCGCGCGACCGAAGCCGCGGTTCCGCATCGGAGTGCCTGCGGCGCTCGTAGCCGCCGTGACTGCGGGGCTCGCCTACATGTGGGTGCTCACCCGCGTACACCAGTTCACCGAGTTCCTGGTGCGCTGATGATCTCGGGGAGCGAGGCATGAAGGCTGCCGTCCTGCATGAGTTCAAGACGCCTCTGGTCATCGAGGAAGTTCCCCGCCCGGAACCCGCGGGCGATGAGGTCCTCATTCAGGTCGAGGCGTGCGGAGTGTGCCATTCCGATCTCCATGTGGCCGGTGGCGACTGGAAGCAGTTTGACGGCATCGTGAAGCGGCCACTCATTCTTGGCCATGAAGTGGTCGGCCGCGTGGTGGAGAAGGGAAGCGCGGCCGGCGCGTTGGAGCTCGGAGACCGCGTCGGCGTGCCCTGGCTCCACTGGACGTGTGGCGCCTGCGAGCCCTGCCGCGAAGGCAACGAGAACCTCTGCGCTAAGCAGAAGATCACCGGCGTGACCGTCGATGGCGGCTTTGCGGAATTCCTCAAAGCCCCGGCCAGCCACGTGGTGAGGATCCCGGCCAGCATCTCGCCGGCTGAGGCTGCGCCCCTGTTGTGCGCGGGACTCACGGCCTACCGCGCGCTGAAGCAAAGCGGCATCCTGCCGGGCCAGCGCCTGGCCGTTTTCGGCATCGGCGGATTGGGGCACGTCGCGGTGCAGATCGGCCGCAGCATGGGCGCGGAGGTGATTGCCGTCGACATCGCGGATGAGAAGCTCGCGCTGGCGACTTACCTGGGGGCGGTGAGCGCGCTCAATGCCGGCGCCAGCGACGTGGTGCGCGAACTGCGCAAGAAAGGCGGCGTCCACGTGGCGCTGGTGACCTCGGCGGCGAAAGCTGCGTACGACACCGCCTTCCGCTGCCTCCGCGCGGCGGGCACTCTGCTGGTGGTGGGATTGCCCGCCGAGAACATCTGCTTCCCGCCCATCATGATGGCGGCCGGCGAAGTCCGCATCCGTGCTTCCGCCGTGGGCACCCGCCAGGACTTGCGGGCGGTGCTGGCCCTGGCGGAACTCGGCAAGGTGCGCTGCCGGATCACAACCCGCCCCTTGCCGGAGGTCAACCGCGCGCTGGAGGACTTGGGGCGTGGCCAGGTCATAGGCCGGGTCGTGCTCGCGGTCCCCCAACCCGCCGCCTAGACCGACCCGCCGCGGGAACGATTAGCGGCACTGACTTCCGCGAAGGAGGCCGCCGGGAGGGCAAGTCTCCTTTCGATGTTGGCGATGGCGTACATTCCACCCAGTACTGCCAAGTCGCTTCTCATGCGCACGCCCGCACTGATGGAAGCGGCTACGTCCGCGGCCGTCTATCAGGCGGTGCCATAAGCCTGAGCCCCCGATAGCTAAACTGAAGCCCAGTGGCCCTCCCTCAGGGAGGGCTTTTCTTTTTAAACCCGACGTTCGGCGATGGAAGGAATACTGAGGTTGCTGGGCTATGCGTCTTCGCCGGCGCGCTTTGCCCGATGGCTCCGCACGTAAGCATGACCGATGCCGATGAAATCGAACTTGCGCAGAGCGTCCAGATTGCGGATTTCCGCCAGGAAGAACAAGGTGTCCATCAAGGAATCGACCTGCTGCGGGGACATGTCTTTGGTGGCCGCCCAGAATTTCGGGGGATTCAACCAGATCGGCTCGGGTCCGGCCGACGTCATGGTGCTCTCCTTCTTTGGGGAAGCGGCGTCGCCACAATGCCGCAACATTATGCACCAGCCCGGACGCCTGCTGAGGGCTAAACCTCCAACTCGTTGAATTTCATGAACTTTTAACATTCCACAGCCAGAAATTGTGCTAGCCGCGTGGCAGCGGCATTGCATTTCCACGATGGGGTCAGGTATCCTTCGTGTCCCCGTTCGAGCAGTGCAATGGCTCCCGATTCGAACCGAACTCAAGCTCTCTTCGATAAGCTCCTGCGCATTTCCCGGCGCTCGTCCGGCGCTAAGCCCGAAACCGTCCACCAGCTCCGCGCCACAATCCGCCGAGTCGAGACGCTTCTAGCCACCACCCTGCCCACCCTTGGACGGAAGGAACAGAAGCTCCTCAAGCAGCTCGACCGGCTGCGCCGCCGCGCCGGCAAGGTGCGCGACCTCGATGTACAGATCCAAGCCCTGGGTAGCTTGCGGTTGGAGTCGATCACCCGCGACCGGGCGCGGGTGATGGCGTTCCTGGAGAAGGCGCGCGCCAAACGGGAAAGCAAGCTGTTGCGGGACTTCCAGAACGAAGTGGACGGCGGGCTGCACAAGCGGCTGAAGCGCACCTCCGCGCGGTTGCAGCGGGAGCTCTCGAAGCCTGCGCAGCCGGACGCTGATGAGCAACGCTTCCTGGCGGCCGCGCTGGACAAGTTCGCGGCGGTAGTGAAGCAGCATCCGGCGCTGAGTGAGAGCAACCTTCACGATTTCCGCATGGCCTCGAAACGGGTGCGCTACCTGGCGGAGATGGCCGGTGAGGGGCATAGGGTGGCCGCGGTCATCGAGCCGCTGAAGCGGATCCAGGATGCGATCGGGGTCTGGCACGACTGGCTGACGCTCGCCGCCACCGCGGAAAGCGTGCTGACGCCCTCGGGACAAGCGCCGCTGCTTTCGGCGCTGCGCGCCAGCACTCGCTCCAAATACCTGGAAGCCCTGCGCATCACCGCTGACGCCAAGCGCGCGTTGCTGGAGCTACACGAGTCGCAACGCCCGGCCGCCAAGCCGGTTTCACGCTCCGCACCGGTGGCGGCTAGTCCGGCGGCAAGAGCAGCCACCGCCTGACAAGCTGCGATTGAAGCTGGAAGCCCGGCAGGCCATTCTGCGATAACATCCCTAACTTAATCTCATGCCGACATTCGCCGCGGTTGACATCGGAGCCAACTCGGTCCGCCTGAAGATCGCACGCCTGGTGCGCCAGCGCCTGAAGGTGGTCCACGAAGACCGCGAGGTCACGCGGCTGGGCGAATCGGTCTTCCGCACCGGCGCGCTCGATCCCCACGCCATGGAGCACACCATCAAAGTGCTGCGCCGGTTCCACCGCGCCAGCCAGGGCCACGGCGTGGACTTCGTGCGCGTGGTCGCCACCAGCGCGCTGCGCGATTCCCGCAACTCGCGCGCCTTCGTCGATTGGGTGCGCGCGGTCACCGGCTGGCGGTTGGAAGTGGTCTCCGGCCTGGAAGAGGGCCGGCTCATCCACTTTGGAGTGATCTCCGGCACCCGCATCGGGGTTTCGCGGCTGCTGCTCATCGACCTGGGCGGCGGCAGTTGCGAGCTGACCCTCTCCGTCGATGGCCAGATCCGGAGCATGTTCAGCCTGCCGGTGGGAGCGGTGCGCCTGACCCAGGAATTCCTGCACCACGATCCTCCCCGGAAGAGCGAGCTCAAGCAATTGCGAGAGTTCATCGTGGAGGAATTGCTACGCATCGAGCGCCGCATCGCGGCGGCGCGCGTCCAGCTCGCCATCGCTACCTCGGGCACGGCCGCGGCGCTGGCCAGCGTGGTGGCGGCACGGCGGCGAGGCGCCGGCAACAACCACCCGGGGATGGTGTCACGGCGGGCCGTGCACGCCCTGGCGGCCGAGCTGCAAAGCGATTCGCTGGAGCAGAGGATCGCGCTCCCCGGCATCGGTCCGCGCCGCGCCGAGATCATCATCGCCGGCGCCATGGTTTTCGCCGAACTGATGAACCACGGTGTCTCCGGCTTCCGCTACTCTCCGCTGGGGCTGCGCGATGGCCTGCTGGCGCAGATGGTCGCCGATTACGGATACGGCGCGCAGGCCCGGCGGCAGATCGAATCCGAGCGATGGAACGCGCTGCTGGCCGCATGCCGACATTACGGTGCGGACCTGCGGTTTGCCACGCGTGTGCGCAATCTAACGATCTCGCTCTTCGCCGGGCTGAAGAAGGTCCACCGGCTTCCGCCGGAATACCAGGATTGGCTGGCGGCAGCGGCTATGCTGCACGAAGTCGGTTCCTACCTGAACCGCACCGGCCGGCATCGCCACAGCTATTACATCATCTCCAATTCGGAGATCTTCGGATACACCGCCCAGCAGCGGCGGCTGATTGCCGCCATCGCGCGCTACATGGGCAAGTCGCGCCCTGCGCCCGCCGACCGCGCGCTCAAGCCGTTGCTCGTCGAGGACCGGGAGCTGGTGCCCAAGGCGGTGGCGCTGCTGCGGTTGGCGCGCGCCCTGGATCACGGGCGCCGGGGCGCGGTGAACGGCGTTCGGGTGCAGATCGAGGGCGAGCGCGTCATCCTGCGCCTGAAGACCAAGCGCGGCGGCGCCGACCTGGAGTTGTGGGCGCTGGAAAAGGAACGCAGCTACTTCCGCAATATTTTCGGCCGCGAGCTCTTGGCGGTAGCGGTGGCGGCGGAAAGGGTCTGAACCATCTTCGGGGTCAGGACCCACTTGAGGATGCCCATCCCGCCCGAGAGGTCCACGCGCGCCACTGCGCCTT
>DATNJE010000036.1:0-5193 GCA_035604095.1 Terriglobales bacterium | reverse complement strand
CTCCAGCCAGTTGGCGGTGCTCCACAGCGCCACCACGCTGGGCGCCGGATCGCCATCCTTGATCATGGCCTTCACCCGCACCCGCTGGTTGTGCTCGAAGGAGTAGAGGATCCAGACGATGTCGAACTCCTGATCCTTGCGCTGCGGATAGTGCACGGCGGTGACGTCCACGCAGTAATCGAACTGCTCGTCGTCGCGCAGGATCTGCAGCAGCTCATAAACGATGGAGGGATCGGCGACGATGTAGTTCTGGCCCAGATAGGTCTTGGGATCGATGCCCGATCCGTAACGGCCGCGCAGGCGCGCCACCATCTCCGACTCCCAGGGCTGCGGCATGGGCCCGGCAGGTTTGGCCGGGGCGGCGGGTTTGGGAGGAGCAGCGGCTGCCGCGGGTTTTTCTCCCGCTGCGGGCGGAGGAGAGGCGGGCTTCTGCTCTGGTTTGTCCTCAGGCATTTCTAATGTGCGATTTCCGATTTGTGATTTGTGATCTTCGCCACGGCCACACCGTTTATAAATTACCAATCACAAATCGCAAATCACAAATCCGCCATCAGATCCACTCCAGCGCTCCCTTTTTCCAGACCCACACGTACCCCACGATGAGGATGGCCAGGAAGATCATCATTTCAATGAACCCGAACAGGGCGAGCGACTTGTACAGCACCGCCCAGGGAAACAGGAAGATGGTCTCCACGTCGAAGATCACGAACAGGATGGCCACGATGTAAAAGCGCACGGTGTAGCGCTGGCGGGAATCCCCGATGGGGTCCACGCCGCACTCGTAGGGCATCAGCTTGACCTTCTCCGGCTTCTCCGGACGCACCAGCTTGGCGATCCCCAGCGTGAGCGGAATCAGGACGGCCACCACGGCGATGAAGATGAAGATGGGGACGTAATTCTGGGGCATGGACCCTCGGAAGAACTAAAGATAGTAGCGCGGCGGGAGCCTGCGGTTCAAGCGCGAATTGGGCGACTGTGAATTGGTAGTTTCAAATTTGTAATTGGTAATTTGGTCGTGGCTGGCGATGCCAACGACAGCCAAGGGCTCTCAACATAATGCTTGACGTGTACGGTGTAAGCGTACAATACTGGAATGGTGAAGGGATGAAATGCAGTTTGCCAGCTTTCGGCATAAAGGGCTCAGGCGGCTCAATGAGGACGGCAACGCCAAGGGGGTGCCGCCCGCGATGGCCGACAAGCTGCGGAAGCTTCTGTTCGCTCTCGAGACCGCCGACTCCCTCGACCAGCTCAACCGCTTCCCCGGATGGAAGCTGCACCCGCTCAAAGGCGACCTGAAAGGATTCTGGAGCCTGACCGTCACGGGAAACTGGCGCTTGATTTTCCGGTACGACGAAGAGACGAACGCCGCCGTCGACATCGACTTGATCGACTACCATTGAGAGGCTTGCCATGCCCATGAAGAACCCGCCCCATCCCGGCGACCTGATCCGAACCGAGATCATCGAAGCCCTCGGCCTCACGGTGTCGAAGGCAGCGGAGATTCTGCATGTGCGCCGCGCCACGCTCTCCGACCTTCTTCACGGCAAGGCCGCGCTGACGCCGGAAATGGCTCTGCGCATTGAAAAGGCGTTCGGCCCCGATATGAACCACCTTCTGCGCATGCAGCTCGCCTACGACGTGGCGAAAACCCGGCAGCATTCCCGTGAGATCGCCGTCAAGCGCTATGTTCCCGCGTGAAAAGAGAGCGCGTTCCGCCCCGCTGCTATAATCCCGCTTTCTCATTGCTGTTGCTCATTCCACTATGTCGCTCGACGAGAACATCTATCAGCTTCGCCGGCAGAAGCTCGAGCAGATCGAAGCGCTGGGCCAGCGCTCCTATCCGCACAAATACCAGACCACGCACGAGATTCCGCAGATCCTGGCCGACTACAAAGACCGCACCGCCGAACAACTCGAGGGTCCGAAAGTCGAGGTGCGCATCGCCGGACGCATCATGGCCATCCGCCTGATGGGCAAGGCAGGATTCGCCCACCTGCAACAAGGCGGGCAGCGGCTGCAGATCTACGTCAAGAAAGATGACCTGGGCGAGCCCGGATTCCAGCTCTGGAAGCTGCTCGATATCGGCGACCACATCGGGGTGCGCGGATTCCTGTTCCGCACCCGCACCGGCGAACTGACGGTCCACGTCCAGGAGCTGACGTTTCTTTCCAAGGACCTGCTGCCCTTGCCGGAGAAATGGCACGGGCTCACCGACGTGGAACTGCGCTACCGGCAGCGTTACGTGGACCTGGCGATGAATGCCGAAGTGCGCGAGGTGTTCGTCCGGCGCAGCAAGGTGGTGCAGTCGATCCGCCGCTTCTTTGACGCCCACGGATACATCGAGGTCGAGACCCCGATGATGCAGCCTATCGCCGGAGGCGCGTCGGCGCGGCCGTTCATAACCCATCACAACACGCTCGACATGGACCTCTACCTGCGCATCGCGCCCGAGCTCTACTTAAAGCGGCTGGTGGTCGGGGGCCTGGATCGCGTGTACGAGATCAACCGCAACTTCCGCAACGAAGGCATCTCCACCCAGCACAATCCTGAGTTCACCATGCTGGAGTTCTACCAGGCGTACTCGGATTACCGCGACCTCATGGACCTGACCGAAGAGCTGCTGGCCCAGGTGGCGCGCGAGGTTACGGGCTCGACCGCTGTGACGTATGGCGGGCACGAGATTGACTTTGCAAATTGGCAGCGGCTCTCCATGCGGGAGGCCATCCAGAAATATTGGCCGGAAAATGCCGGGCCTAAGCCGCAGATGACGGATTTCGTTAGCCAGGATGGTGTTGGCGCGCTGGTGCGGCGTTTCAACGCGGCCCACCACCCGCACATGCCGTTCGACCCTGCCGATCCGGCGGGCAAGACCATCGCGGCGCTGTTCGAAGCGGTCGCGGAGGAGCACCTGATCCAGCCCACCATCCTCTACGACTTCCCCGCCGCCATCTCGCCGCTCTCCAAGAACAAGCAGGACGAACCGGACTGGGTGGAACGCTTCGAGATATACATTGGCGGCCTGGAATGCGGCAACGCCTTCAGCGAGCTGAACGACCCCGAAGAGCAGTTGCGGCGCTTCGAAGGCCAGGTGCGCCAGCGCCAGCGCGGAGACGAAGAGGCCATGGCGGAAGTGGACTACGACTATGTCCGCGCGCTCTCCTACGGGATGCCGCCGACGGCGGGAGAAGGCATCGGGATCGACCGCCTGACCATGCTGCTGACGGGCTCGCCCTCCATCCGCGACGTGATCCTGTTTCCGCTGTTGCGGCCGGAAAAGCCCGCCGCTGAGGACGCGAAGGACGCGGGGGCCAAGAACGGTTAGAGTTACACCTGCGGCGTTGTGGCGAGCTTGATCTGCTCTTCGACCCACCGCTGGATGAGACGGCATTTGGGGTCGCGCGGATCGAAGCGGATGCCCACCCGGTGGTCGCGCTTCCACCACACCACCGCGTCCAGCTTCAGTTCCAGTGCCGGAGCCAGGGTGAAGGAAAGCTGCACCGGCTGCGCCACCGAGAGGCGGTCGGCATTCTGGAGCGCCATGCCGCCGGCGCCGATCTCCTGCGAGCGGGCGACGAAAACCTCATCGCCGCACTGCACTTTCACTTCCGTAGCCAGGGCCACGCGCGGGAATTGTCGCGGTTGGAAGAGCAAGGATGCGCTCCGGTCTGCTGCATTTATATCCTGCCAACCGTCCCCTTAGAACACAAAAAAGGTGGCGGGAATCGAGGAGAGCAAGCTTCGGGGCACCTGGGAGGCATCTTTGGTAGGGTCCGAAAACCCGAATCCACAGCAGCTTTGATATCATCCTACTTGCCCGTGTAAGCGTTTACTTACTTCGACAGGGGAGTCAGCCCGCAGATGTGGATTGTTCGACTGGCCTTGCGGCGGCCCTACACCTTCGTGGTGGCCGCGTTGGTTCTCTTGATCGTGGGCCCGCTGGTCATCTTCCGCACTCCGACCGACATCTTCCCCAACATCAACATCCCGGTGGTCAGCATCCTCTGGAACTACACCGGGCTGAACGCGGAGGAGATGAGCAACCGCATCATCAGCCTCACCGAGCGTTCACTGACGACCACGGTAGACGACATCGAGCACAGCGAGTCGCAATCGCTGAACGGCATTGCGGTGGTGAAGGTCTTCTTCCAGCCGGGCGCCAACATCAACAAGGCCATCGCGCAGGTGACGGCCATCTCGCAGACGCAGCTCCGGCAACTGCCGCCCGGGACCACTCCCCCATTGGTCATCACCTATAGCGCGTCTAGCGTCCCGATTATCCAGCTTGCGCTCTCGGGGCAGAAGCTTTCCGAGCAGCAGCTCTTCGACCTGGGCGTGAACTTCATCCGCACCCGGCTGGTGACTATACCGGGCGCCGCCATCCCGTATCCCTATGGCGGCAAGCAGCGGCAGATCCAGGTGGACCTGAACACCACGGCGCTGCAGTCCAAGGGCCTGTCACCCCTGGACGTGGTGAACGCCATCAGCGCGCAGAACCTCATCCTGCCGGCCGGCACCTCCAAGATCGGGGCGCTCGAGTACGACGTCGACATCAACGGCAGCCCGCAGACGGTCGAAGAACTGAACCAGCTCCCCGTCAAGACCATGGGGAACACCACCATCTACATCCGCGATGTGGCTTTTGTGCGCGACGGCTTTCCACCGCAGACCAACATCGCGCGCGTGAACGGGCAGCGCGCTTCCCTGCTGACGGTGCTGAAGACCGGCAATGCCTCCACCCTCGACATCATCGCCGGCATCAAGCGGATGCTGCCCGGCATTCAGGCCGGACTTCCCCCGGAGCTGCAGGTCCGTCCGCTGGCTGACCAATCGATCTTCGTGCGCGCCTCCATCGACGGCGTGCTGCGCGAGGCCATGATCGCCGCCTGCCTGACCGGGCTGATGATCCTGATTTTCCTCGGCAACTGGCGCAGCACGGTGATCATCGCGGTCTCCATCCCGCTTTCCATCCTGACCTCGATCGTGGTGATGAGCGCGCTGGGCGAGACCATCAACATCATGACCCTCGGCGGCCTGGCGCTGGCGGTCGGCATTCTGGTGGACGACGCCACGGTGGAGATCGAGAACATCAATCGCAATATCGCGCAGGGGAAAGAGATCGAGCGCGCGATATTGGATGGCGCGCAGCAGATCGCGGTTCCGGCATTCGTGTCCACCCTCGCCATCTGCATCGTC
>DATNJE010000035.1:0-2442 GCA_035604095.1 Terriglobales bacterium | reverse complement strand
CGCACCGCCGCCCGCGTGCCGTTCACCGTGCGCGTGCCCACGCCCGTCGGCAAAGGCCGCAGATCGGGATAGCGGCTCGCACTCTTGGGACGCGCCTGCAGCTGGTTCGGGTAAGGGAACTGCGCCACCGCGATGGCGTTCTGGTCGGGATGTCCCGTCCAGGCGCCGTCCATCAGGCAGTCAGCTTCGTTCTTCTTGTCTTTTTCGAGAACCGCTAACGCCCGAGCGTTCAACTCGGCATCCTCTCGGCTGGGATAGAGGGCAGTCATGCCGCCGATCGCAAGGAATCCGCGCGAGTGGCAAATCTCGGGCATCAGCTCGCGCAGGTTCTGGAAGAACGCGACGTTGTAGGGAATCGTGTTGCGGTCGGGCAGCACCCAGTCAGGATCGTCGAGGTTGAAGTGGATCAGGCTCGCCATGTAGTCCCAGCGGCCCAGGTTTAGCCCAATGATGTGGTCGCGCAGGTTGTAGGCAAACTGCTCCATCTGAAAAGCCAGCGGATGCGATTCCACCAGCGCCATACACTTGATGTAGTTGGGCGGCAGGCCGCGCCACGCCGCCAGCGCCTGGAACAGATCGCGCCACCACAGCGCCTCTTCCGCCGACTCCGACTTCGGAATGTAGATGCAAAGCGGATGCTTCAGCTGCGCTGGATCGATCAGATAGAAAAGTCGCGCCACGTCGAACAGCGAGGCGGAAACCAGTTCGTCGGGGATCAGGCCGGCCTGGTTCAGGTGCAGGCCGCGCGGCCGAGTGAAAATAACTGTGCTGCTGGGCTGGATCGTGACCGTCTTCTGGCGCTTCTTGTCGTAATAGCTAAGTTCGCCGCGCAGGCAAGCCAGAATGTTGGCCACTCCGAGCTGATGATGCGACCACTCGTTGGCGCAGGAATCTTCGAGATCGAGCATGACGCCGGGAGCACCCGAGTTCAGCATCTTGACGCACAGCTCGGCGTCGTCGGCGGGGCCGGTCATCTGGTTGCGCTGGTCGCGGCACCAGTCGGGCAGCGTGACCCGCCAGCCGTTGCGCGCAGCCTCGGAAGGGAAGCGGTGCGCCGGCTTCGAGCCTTCCAGCGACGCCTGCAGCACTTCCACGCGCTTAACCGCCAGCTCCTGCTGGCGCGGGGTGAACGTGCGGTGCAGCGGCAAAAAAAATTCCATAAAGCCCGCGGGCAGATCGCGGGCGGGATCGAAATCGGGGGGCGCGCTGTTGACCGGGACCAGCAGCTTGTCGGTTTCCGGAGCGGCGACTGCGGTGGGTGTCATAACTTCAGCAACTCCTGGTCAATCTTTGTTGGTCAATCTCTGTGTGCAATAGGGTGAACATCTATTCACCATACTGGCGGATCGTAGAGTGCGCCCGGCGGTCCGTCAAGGCTGATGTGCAACATACAGAACATACATTCATTTTGTTGGCCGACTCAGGTTTTGCTACCATAAGCCTTCGGCCATGTCCTCGAACCACGAATCGCCGTCGGTTGCGGTCGAGCGCGCGCTGGCCATGCTGGAGGCCGTGGCGCAGGAGCCAGAAGGCCTGTCGAACGCGGAAATCAGCCGTAAGTTGCAGATTCCAAAGAGTTCAGCCAGCTACATCCTGCGCACCCTGGTCAACCGGGCTTATCTGAACCGCGACAATGAAACGGGAAAATACCGGGTGGGCCTGAAGATTCTCAGCCTGAGCCGCGGCGCGCTCAGCGGCCTCGATGTGCGGGAAGTTGCACTCCCCATCATGCGCCACCTGACCGAACGGACTGGTCTTACGTGTCACCTGGCGATTCTGGACGGTCCCGAAGCGGTCTACATCGAAAAGGTCGAGCCGCAGGGATTCCTCCGTGTCGACACCTGGGTAGGCCGCCGCATGCGGGTGCACGCCACCAGCGTGGGCAAAGCCCTGGCCGCCCACATTCCGCAAGAGCAGTTGGAGAAGATCCTCGTCGAATCCGGCATGGAGAAGCGCACGCCGAAGACCATCACGACCGTGCCGCGTCTGCTGAAAGAGCTGGAAAAAGTGCGCGCGCAGGGCTATGCCGTCGACGATGAAGAGAACAATCTGGGAGCGCGCTGCCTGGGCGCTCCCATCTTCAACCAGAGCGGCGCGATTGAAGCCAGCCTCGGGCTGAGCGGCACCATCAACCAGGTCAACGGCCACACTATGGCCCGCATCGTCGAGGCGCTGAAGGACGCCGCACGCCACGTCTCCATGCAGCTCGGTTACCGCGCGCCGCGCAGAATAGGCAGCGCCTAGATCCACGTAGCGACAGCGCCCGTCGCCGGCCCTGAGCGAAGTCGAAGGAGCTGTCCGGCGGAGCGAAGCTCCGCAGTGCTGGCTAGATTCAAGGTTGAAAACTTCCCATGACCAGCGACCAATCGATCCCGGAGATCCTCCAGCACTACACCGACGCTGACGAGGCCTCGCGCCTGCGCACGGGCTGGTTCCGGCTGG
>DATNJE010000034.1:0-11795 GCA_035604095.1 Terriglobales bacterium | reverse complement strand
TAGCGGTACGAGCGGCATGAAGGTGCTCGTCAATGGAGGCATCAACCTGTCGGAGCTGGATGGCTGGTGGGCGGAAGCCTACACGCCTGGAGTCGGGTGGGCGTTGGGGGACGGTCAGGAACATGGCGAGGATCCGGCTTGGGACGGTGCCGAAGCCGCGAACCTTTACGACCTGCTAGAACGCGAAGTAATCCCAGAGTTCTATACGCGCGACGAGAATGGTATTCCTAACGCCTGGATTGCGCGGATACGCGAAAGCATGGCGCAATTGACTCCGCGTTTTTCCGCCAATCGCACGGTGCGCGAATACACCGAGCAACACTACCTCCCTGCTGCGGCTGTCTACCGTGGACGCGCTGCCGATAAAGGTGCCGCGGGCAGACGGGTAGTCGATTGGCAGCATGCGCTGGAGCAAGAATGGGCCCAGCTACGTTTCGGCGAAGTCACGATTGAAACGACCGAAGGGCAGCACGTATTTGAAGTTTAGCTCGATCTCGGCGAACTGGATTGATTCCACTTTTCGCCTGGCTACGAGGCTATAGACATCTTAGCTTTCGGTAGCTTCTGCGGCGAGCGGAGAGTAAAGTGAATCGCCAGATTCCTCGTCGGAGAAGCGCCTCGCACGAGGACAGAGAAAGCTCAGATCAAAAGCCCTGGCGCTTGCCACTGCGGGTCCGTGAACCAGGTGGCGAGCTCAAATCCAACGATCCACATCTCAATCGACCAGAAGTGGTTGATAACACAGGCGATACAGTCCAGCAGAAGCAGAGGGTATTTCGCGCGTCAGCCTGCCATCTGACGCCATCTGAGGCCATCTGGCTGACCCTCAAACCTCTCCGGAGAGACGCCTCGAACTGCCCCATATTTGCGGAGCCAAACGAATTCGCTACGAGCCTTCTCCACCTTCTGGTTCTATAAAAGAGGATGTCAAGAGAAAAAGCTCTCCCGCGAGTTGGATGCCGCGAAGAGTTTCGGCATCCAGCCCCTTGTGGCTGAGCAGGTGGCTCGAGGCGTAGTAGCGCGAGCGTGTTCTGGCAGTGAAACAACGTTTAGATGCCAGGGCCATAAATTTCCCAATCCTCCTTTCCCTCATATTTAGGAAGGGTTCTTCGGAACGGCCCGGAGCGGTCCAGGGCGCGCCGTTTCGGCGCGGCGTAGCGAACCCTGGACGGCGAGGACCGTTCTGAGACGATCTGCGATGAGGGAAAGGAGGAGCTCCAACTCGATTCGATTTCTGAAGCGCAACAAGCGAAACGGTTGCATCTGTATGTGGCAACCATAGTTCTATCTGAGACTCGTGGCCTATAGCTTTGTTCGGTTATCCGAGGGGGCATAGGGTTGACAATGAGACTTAGTGCCTGAGCACATTCGATGCCTACCAAAAGGTTGGATACTCTCCCTCGAACCGAGCGCTTCGCGAAACTCGACTGGCCTGCAGCAGGAATGACCCTGAGGTTGGCATCGGCTCTCGTTACACGCTCAAGCTGCTTGCTGTTTCAGTTTTGCAGGATCGAAGCGTTCTCCTTTCTTCCAGATCTTTAATGCAATGGCCGCAATCTTGCGCGCCAGAGTCAGGCGCGCCATGGGGGGTTCCATCCCGCTGGCCAACAAATTCTGATAGAACTCTCCCAACGGATCATCCTTCGAGGTGCCGGCCCGCGTGGCCGCACTCTTGAAGAGATTCTTCAGATCATGATTATGGTTGACGTTGAGACCGCGCAGTGCCGGTGGTTTCCGCGCATGCTGCAGGTGTCCCCCTGTGTACCGGTATTCGCCGCTGGTCCGCGTCCGCAAGCCCAGCCCGCAGTAGTTCCACAGTTGTCGCTTTGTACGGAAACGATGCGGCGTCTGGAGGAGGGCGATCAGAAGGGCGACCCGGATCGGGCCCAGCCGGGGAATCTGTTCCAGGAGCTCACGGGCGGGATGCTTCCGGCTTTCCGCCAATAACTCCTTCCGCGTTTCCTTCCGTATCCCCATCAAAAAGTCGAGTTGTTGATAGGTCTGCTCGGCCCGGCGGCGCACGCCGGGTTCGCGCAGTTTTTCCAGCCAGGCGGCGCGATGGCGCGGGGCATAGACCTGCTGGCCGGCGCAGGGAATCGCCCAGCTCCGATAGATCGCTTTGAGGCGATTCATCACGCGCGTGAGATCTTTGCTGACGGCGAGATAGCTGCGACTTAGTTCCCGCAGTGTGCGGACCCCCGACTCTCCGTGGTACACCGGCGTGAGAAGTCCCGCGCGAAGCAGGTCGCTCAGTTTGCGTGCATCCACCCGATCGTTCTTGTTGCCGGCTTTCAGCAGCGCGTTTTTCCGCGGATCGCATACGACCACTTTGGCCACGTGCGGCTTCAGAAGGTCGTACAGCCAGGCGGCACTGGTCCCTTCCTCGAAGGCTACCCATAAGCTGCCACGCAGTCCCTGGATGAATTCCAGCACCGTGGCTGCTTTTGTTTCGATGATGCATTCCATCAGCACCTTTCCGGCGGCGTCACTGACCGCAATCGAGATGCTTGCCTGGTGTACGTCCATGCCAATATACTTTCTGCTGTCCATTGCGGGTGCTCCTTTCGTCGGTCGTGAGCCGACGCCTCAAGCCTACTTTGAGAAGGGGCGCCCTTTTATAATGCGTTGACGGCGGGATCGCCCGGACCCGCAGAATTGGCCGATACTTGCCCAAAACGCCTCAAAAGTAACCGCTGTTCACCATGCGCCCGGTGACTATCCGGGCGACAAGGAGGGCGATGTGCTAACGGTGGAGTTCACCGTCCTGGGAATTCCCTGTCTCGGTCTCAAGGCCCGGCGTTCAGGCACAGTGAGGCATTTTCCTTTCAGATCGCGACGGAAAATCAGGAAGAGACGGACCGCTACTGGAACGCGATCGTCGGGAATGGCGGCGAGGAAAGTCAATGCGGTTGGTGCAAAGACCGCTGGGGCCTCTCCTGGCAGATCACGCCGCGCACGCTGACCGAGGCGCTAGCGGCTGGTGGCACTGAGGCAAAGCGTGCTTTCGAAGCGATGATAACAATGACAAAAATCGACATCGCCGTTATTGAGGCAGCACGGCGGGGCTGACTACCGCAGAGGAGGACCGATGAAGCGCATATGGACGATCATAGGGGTAGACGACGTCCCTCGCAGCTTCGAATGGTACCAAGCGCTGTTCGGTTAACCAGCCCGCGCGCGGAGTAGATACAACAACACGGCCGCGAGGAGTCCAAGCAACACGGCGATGGCGATATATGGCGCGATTACGGCCTCCCACTTTCGGTGGCGCTTCTCACGGGACAATCGACAGCCGCAACCTCCGCAGCGGACAAGCCGGTCGTCGTTAATCCTGCCACACTCGGAACAATGCTGCGCCATCAGCCGGGGACTATATCCTGTTCACCGAGTGAGCGCAACCGTCTCAATGCTCCAAGGCCCGCGACATCTGCATTCCGGTCAGCCAGCCTCGACGAGGCTAAACCAAGAACCTTTCGCCGTCTGTGAAACGTCCCGGCGGAAGTTTCACAGGGCGTTTTTTGGCTTACTGGTTCTGGCCGTGCCAGTAGATTGACGAGTAGATTTAAGCAATCTACCACCGGTTGCGGCTAATGCCGCATAAAATCAACTAGTTCCCGCCGCCTGCTCACCGCAGGCTACCCTGCTACCTGTGCTCCGCAAGAAGTAGATCCCGTGCGTGCCGGCCGTGGGATCATTAACTTACGAACGCAGTATGTAGCCGCGATGAACGCGGTAACATATCGAGGAAAATCTTCTGCACATGCGAGTGCGGTGCCGCCGCATCACTCCTCGCGATGCAGGCGGCGGGCATCGAGACGCCCCACAGCGACCAGGATGCCGAACAGGATGGCCTCCGGGCGTGGCGGGCAGCCGGGAATGTAGACGTCCACGGGGAGGACCCGGTCGACGCCGCCGGCGCTGGCGTATCCCTCCCCGACGATGCCCCCGGAGGCGGCGCAGGCTCCCACGGCGATGACGATGCGCGGGTCGGGGACGGCCTCCACCGTGCGGCGGACGGCGGTCTCCAGGTTACGTGTGACCAGGCCGGTGACCACGACGCCATCCGCATGGCGTGGGGAGGCGACGAAGTCGATGCCGAGACGGCGAATGTCGTACACGGGGTTCAGGAGGGCGGAGAGCTCCCAGTCGCACGCGTTGCAGGAGCCGGCATCAAGGTGGCGGAGGTGCAGCGATCGGCCGAGCACTCGGTGGATTTCGGACGAGGCGCGTACAGCTTCGGCATCCCGGCCGGGTGCCACTGCCGGGATGGCGGGGGCGTCGGCCACGACCTCGATCCGCAGATCGTCGCGATGGTGCGCCGCGAGCTCGAAGTCTCGTCCCATGACGACCGCGTCCGCCCATGGATCCTCGGCACACCGGCCGCAGAAGACACACCGCGCGAGGTCCAGGGCGACGTGGCGGCCTCCGGCGTCGAGACGCTCAGAGAGCGCACCCGCGGGGCAGACGGTGGGAGGGGGCAGGTGGCTTCCGGGGCCGAGCACGGGCGCCCCGCGGAAGCGGTCCGGCGGCGCGCTCGGCTCGGCGGGGTAGCGGATCGTGACCACCCCGGTGCGAAGCGCGTTCAAGAGAATTCGCAGCATGTCAGCGATCCGTGCATGAGTAGCAGAGCTCGAAGCTCTTGTTGACCAAGGGGAAGTCCGGGACGATCGCCGTCTCGGCGGCCAGGGCCACGGCGGGCCAGTTGTGGTAGCTCGGCGACCGCAGGTGGTATCGCTCTACGCGCCCGCCGACATCGGTGCGAAGCCAGTGGACCGCCTCGCCTCGCGGCGACTCGATGGCCGCGATCCCAATCCGTCCGCCCGGTAGCGGCTCTGCGAGGGCCACCTGCAACGGCCCAGGATCGAGCCGCCGGACGAACTCGCCGATCAGCCGGATCGACTCTCGGGCCTCCAACGCGCGAACTGTCACGCGAGCCATCGTGTCGCCTTCAGAGGCGGTCGCAACGTGCACGCTGGGCGGCTCGGGACCGGCGAACGCGCCGTGAGGATGGTCCCGCCGGGCATCCCCGTCCACTCCACTTGCTCGGGCCGCCACTCCCGCGACTGCGAGGTCCACTGCAGCCTGGTGGGGGAGAACGCCGGTGTCGTCGAGCCGATCGACGACCGACGGGTTGGCTTCGATGCGCCCCATCAGGCCGTCGAGTCCGGAGAGAGTTTCCTGGAGCGTGACGGCGAGGGCTCCCAGGAGGTCGTCCGGGAGATCGAGTTGCACGCCACCCGGGACCACCAGGCCCCGGAGGAAACGATGGCCGGCGAGGCGCTCGTTCATCTGCTGGAGGCGCTCCTTCAAACGCATGCCGGTGGCGGTGCCGTAGTGGAATGCGGCGCCGGCGCAGATGTTCCCGACGTCGCCGACGTGGTTGTACAGGCGCTCCAGCTCGAGTGCAATGCTCCGGATAAGCCGGGCCCGCGGCGGAGCCTCGACGCCGGCAATCTGTTCGAGCGCCTCGCAGTAGCCCAGGCCGTGCGCGACCGAGCAGACCCCGCAGATACGCTCGGCGATATAGAAAGCGTCGAGTGGCGAGAGCCCCTCCATCCGCTTCTCCAGCCCACGATGCGTGTAGAACAGGCGCGCGTCGAGATGGAGCACGGTCTCGCCGACCGATGTGAAGCGGAAGTGCCCCGGTTCGATGATGCCGGCGTGGATCGGGCCGACGGGGATTTCGAAGACGCCCTCGCCCTCTGCGACGAGGTGCGGAAACTCGTCGGCAGGCTCGACCGGGACGCGGCGCGACCCGTCGAAAGTCTTACGGAGCGGGAAGACACCCTGCGGCCATCCGTCGTGGACTACGAGCGGGCGGGGATCGGGGTGGCCGGTGGGAATGATCCCGAAGAGGTCCCGGATCTCACGCTCGTGCCAGTTCGCGGCCGGGACCGCTGTCGTCAGGGAAGGCACCTCCGGGCGCGCCGCATCCACGGAGACGAGAAGGGTCACGAACCGGTCCGGGCCGCCGGGCGCGGTGGGCTCGAAGACGTAGCGTACTTTAAGATCGCCGTCCGGGGTCGCGGTCTCGTCGGTCGCCACGACCGTGGCCAGGGCCATCGAGTGCGGTCCGATGAGCGCGGCGGCTGCCGCCGGCAGATCGCCCGTACGACCGAGACATACCGTAAGGTCCGATGGGCGCGGGCCAGCGTCCGCATCGATGGAGCCGGTTGCGTATGCCCGTAGCGTGTCGGTGAGGGCACGGTCAGTCATCGGACGATCTCCGTGGCGCGCCGGAGAAGCCCGTCGAAACTCGCGGGAATGGTGAGGCCGAGCAGGATCATGATCCCAGCCAGCAGCATCATTCCAAGTAGCGGAGACCAAGACTCCGGCTCGCGGCTGGCCGCCGCCGCCGGCTCGCCGAAGGCCATCGAACCGGCATGGTGGAGCAGGCCGGCGAAGATGACGACGACCATCGCGAGGAAGACCGCGATCGCAACCCAATGACTGTCACCGATTCCGGCGCGCAGCACCAGGAGCTCGCTGACAAAGATCGAGAACGGCGGCACGCCGGCCAGCGACAGCGCGGCGAGCAGGAGGAGCGTTCCGCCGATCGGGGCCACGCCGAGCAGGCCCCGGATGACGCGCATGTCCCGCGAGCCGTAGCGGGCGATGGCTTTGCCGGCGGCGAAGAACGCGAGGGCCTTGGTGATTCCGTGATTCACGACGTGCAGCAAGGCGGCGTAGGTCCCGATGCGGCCGCCGAAGCCCAACCCGAGCGCCACGATTCCGACGTGCTCGACGCTGTGGTAGCCGAGGAGGCGCTTGAGATCGTGCTGAGCCAGGATGAACGGCGTTGCCACGACCACCGAGATGAGGCCAAAGACGAGCAATACCCCCGCCGGGAACGCCGGGCCGCACGCGGCGGCGGCGATCGTCTGGAACCGGATGATTCCAAGGAGCGCGCACTTGATAAGGACGCCCGAGAGCAGCGCCGAGACCGGCGTGGGCGCCTGGCTGTGCGCGTCCGGCAACCAAAGGTGCATGGGCGCGAGACCCGCCTTGGTGCCATAGCCCACCATGACGAAGATGAAGCCGATCCGGACGATGCCGGGGTCGAGCGTAGGAGCGACCTTCATGATCGCCGACCAGCTCAACGCGCCCGCGCCTCCCTGGAGGCCGGCGGCGGCGGCAGCCGCATAGATAAGCACCGTGCCGAAGAGGCCGAAGGAGATGCCGATGGTCGTCACGATAATGTACTTCCAGGCCGCCTCCAGGCCATGCTGATGGCCGTGGTAGCCAATGAGGACAGCCGAGGTGATGGTTGTCCCTTCCATAGCGATCCAGAGAACTCCCAGGTTATCGGCGAGGATTGTCACGACCATCGTCGCAACAAAGGCGTGCACCAGCGCGAAGTAAGACCGCAGCAACTCGGATTTCATGTTGCCGACCGCCAGCGCCTGCTTAAGCCACCCCACCGTATAGATGGAGACGGCCAGAGTGAGGACGGCGACGAGGAGGAGAAAGACCAGTCCGAGGTCGTCCACGCGGAGGAGACCGGCCGACCGCGGGCCGCCGGAGGTCACCTCGCGCGCCAGGACCAGCGTGAGCGCGAGAAGGACCGTCGAGCCGCCAACGTCGATGGCCGAGAGGATGCGGCGGTCGCGCGTCGTGAGCATGAGCAGCGCCGTGGCGGCCGGGACGAGCGGAAGGACCCACAGGAGCGTCTCAGCCACGCATCATCCCCTGAGCCTGTCCAGATCCGCGATATCGGCGTCGACCGTTGAGCGGACTCGGAGCACCATGATCGTCATGACGAGCGCGGCGAGGATCACGTCGAGAATCACGCCGATTTCGATAATGAGCGGCATGCCCTCGGTCACCGACATGGCCGTGAAGAAGATCCCGTTCTCCGACGCGAACAGGCCTACCATCTGGGTCAGCGCGGTCTTCTGCGTCGCCATGGCCAGCACACCTGTCAGGGTGAGGGCGATACCGACCGGGAGCGCGTTGCCGGTGATCGCCTGCCGGACGGGGCCGAGAGAGGCGCTCAGTTGGAACGATACCACGACGATCAACACCGCCAAGGCGAGCGTAGCGCCAACGGGGATGACCGGCTCCACCTCGCGCCGGACGTTCATTCGCTGGACGACCCAGTGCAGCACCCACGGCAGCACTATGGCCTTGACGGCCAGCGTGACGCCGGCGATCACCCAGAGGTCCACGTTCCCGGTGGCCGTTGCGAGGACCGCACCTGCGATCGCAATAAAGAGCGACTGCGCGGCCACGGCGTAGATGGCGCGGTAGATCTGAGCTGCCGCGACGATGAGGATCATGGTGAACAGCAGCAGCGCGCCGAGGTCGTCGATGATGGTGTGGACCGTCTCAGTGCTCACAAGATCCTCAGTGCGAGCGCTGTGAGGGCGCACACGAAGCCGACGCCGAGGTACTGCGGCACCCGGAAAAGCCGGAGCTTGGCGTAGGACGATTCGACGAGCGCGAGGTAGGTCGCGAGCACCAGGATCTTCGCTGCGAACGCGCCGGCTCCGAACAGGAGGCCGGTCGCGCCCGCGCTATCCGCTGGCACGGCCGGGAAGAAGAGGGCCGCGACGAGGCCGAGGGTCACGATCTGCCGCATGTGCGACGCGAGCAGCATGCAGCCGAGCCCCGGTCCGGAGTGTTCGAGCAGCATGCCTTCGTGCAGCATCGTGAGCTCGAGGTGAGTGTCCGGGTTGTCCACGGGGATGCGGCCGGTCTCTGCCGGGAGCAGCACGAGCATGGCCGCAAAGCCCAGGAAGTCCGCCGCCCGCCAAGCGACGATCCACGACGTCCCGCGGTGCGCTGCAAGGGCGCCGAGCTCCGTCGTGCCGGCGGTCAGCGCGGTCGAGAACACCACCATCATCAAAACCGGCTCGACCAGCGGCGCGATCGTCATCTCCCGCGATGCCCCCATGCCGCCGAATGCGCCGCCGGCGTCGAGCGCACCGATCGCCGTGAGGAAGCGGGCCAGCGCGAGCAGGCCGAGAAGCATCAACGCGTCGCCCAATGGAAAGGCCGGCGGCCCCGCCCGGACGACCGGAACGAGTGCGCCCGCAGCCACCGTGGCAGCCAGCACCAGTACCGGAATCGACCAGAAGAATCCCGAGGCCGTGTCCGCCTGCACCGTGCCCTTGCGGAACAGCTTTATGAGGTCGCGGTAGGGCTGCAGGACTCCGGCCCCCTGCCGGCACTGGAGCCGGGCCTTCATCTTTTGAATGACGCCGGTAACCAGCGGCGCGAGCAGCACCAGGAGAGCCATTTCGAGGAGCACGAGCCCCAGCGGTCTGACGCCGGTCATCGGTAGATCACCCCAATCAGCAGAAGCGCTACGAAGAGGGCGCCGAGCACCAACCCGATGTACCCGTAGATGCGGCCGGTGCTGCGGGCGCGAATGGTTTGCGAGAGCGCCGAGATCCCCCGTTCGATGCGGTGGTAAATCTGCGTCTCGGCGAGGTCCACGATCTCCCCGGCGTACTGAATACGCTGGAGGACGTAGGGCGTCCCGGCGGTCTCCCGGGTCACCTCGCGCCGGGGGTGGTAGAGCGCGGCGAACACCAGCCGGAGGGGCTTGGCAAATGCAGTCGCGGTGTAGTCGAACCGTGTCGTGGGGCTCATCCCGCAGGTCCACGTCGGCGCGGCGCGTGCCGGGGAACGCCGCAATCCGTGGCGCAGGATCCACGCCATCGCTGTGAGCGCGATGAGGAACGCGGCCATCATCGTCATTGAAATAGCCGTGGCGTCCGTCCCGGACGGCGCCGTCGCCGTGGACAGCACCAGCGGTCCCCGGGCCGTCACGACGGCGCTCGCCCCGGGGCCGTGGAGCAGCGCGGCCGTGGGCGCATCGAGCAGGCGCATCGCGTAGCCTGGCGCGACACCGAGGGCCACGCACAGCGCCGCAAGCCACAGCATTCCGGCAATCATCGACGGTGGCGCCTCAGTGGCGTGCTCCGCGTGGGCGGTTCGCGGACGGCCCAGGAACGTGACACCGAACGCCTTCGCGAAGCACGCAGCAGCCAGGCCTCCGGTGAGCGCCAGCATCGCCGCGGAGAACACGACGACCAGCCCGGCCGGGCCGTGGATGCGGCTGCCGCCGCCCAGGAGAGCCTGGAATGTGAGCCATTCGCTGACGAACCCGTTCATCGGGGGCAGGGCGGAGATCGCGACGGCTCCGAGCAAGAACAGCCCCGCCGTCCAGGGCATACGCCGGGCGAGCCCGCCGAGCTCTTCCATGTTGCGGAGGTGCGTGCGGCAGAGGACGCTGCCCGCGCCGAGGAAGAGTAGGCCTTTGAAGGCCGCGTGGTTGACGGTGTGAAGGAGTGCGGCGGTGAGCGCGAGGGTCGCGAGGGCGCCGCCCGCGCCGTCCTGGCGCCAGAGAATCATAGCCAGCCCCACTCCGATGAGGATGATCCCAATGTTCTCGACGCTGTGAAACGCAAGCAGGCGCTTGAGGTCGTGTTGCTGGAGCGCGTAGAGCACACCCAGCACGGCCGAGGTTGTGCCGACGACCAGCACCGTCCACCCCCAAGAGGACGGGAGCGGCCCGGCGACTGGGGCCAGGAGGTCGAAGGCGAAGCGCAATATCCCGTAGATCGCGACCTTGAGCATGACACCCGACATTAGCGCCGAGACGTGGCTCGGGGCTGCAGGGTGCGCGCGTGGAAGCCAGACGTGGAGAGGGACCACGCCCGCCTTGGTGGCGAAGCCTCCGAGCGCCAGGAAGAACAGCGTCGTTCGTGTCGTGCTGTCCAGGTGACCCGCCGCCACGCGCAGGGCCGCAAAGTCGAACGCCCCACCCCGCTCAGTCAGCGCAAGGAATGCGACGAGCAGCAAGGCCGTGCCTCCGTGAGCCATCACCATGTAGAGGAGACCGGCCCGCGCGTTCTCGCCATCCCGGTCGTCGGAGACGACGAGGACGTAGCTGGAGAGCGTCATGCCTTCCCAGCAGAGGAGGAAGGTCAGCGCGTCGCCGGCGCAGCAGAGGAACGTCATGCAGCCCAGGAACACATTCAGCGCGAACACTTGCGCCGCCTGCCGCGCCCGTCCCGCGTCGGGCGAGTGTGCACGGAGGTATGCCGGACCATAGATCGCCCCTGCGACGGCCACGAGGGAGATGACGAGCAGGAAGTAGGCCGAAAGCCCGTCCACCGAAAGCGATAGCCTAGCGAACGGGAAGAGAACCGGGAGCGGCCGTGTGAGGGTGCGGCCCGGCGTGCCGAGGAGAATGTTGAACGAAACACCGAGGCCTGCCGCGGCCCCCGCAAGCGCGGCCAAGTGACCGACGCTGAGCGCCACTCGGCCCGACCACCGTGCCAGCAGGCACGCAAGCGTCCCCGCTCCGTAGCACGCAGCGATCAGGTTTAAGCCAGAATCGACGCCCACGTTGCCCCGCTTCGGTCGTGGCCAGACCTCCGAACGGCGCGCCGTCAACTCGACGGGCAACCATCGTGGAGCCACGCCGACCGCGCGCCCATCGTACACTCACTGCACCCGGGAATTTCCATTTTGACCTCCCGGCCCAGTTCAGTATACACCGATCTATCTCTCCTGAAGGCATCAGTCTTATCGAACGTAAGATGAGCCGGAAGAACAGGTCGAGGCTGATACAGTTATCAATCGGAGCGAGCTGATGCGAGCCCTGTTGGGATTCCTCGAGGAGTGCATGAAGGCAAGTGCACTGGTTGGCTTTTCACCACTCTTAACCAACTGTCTACGTGGCCCAAAAGCTTCCGGCTGTTTGGTCTGAGGTGGTCCCTGTCGTTTGGATTCGGTTGCGTTACCTCGCATCCATGCCGGGCCCCGGAAACATTAAGGAA
>DATNJE010000033.1:0-4830 GCA_035604095.1 Terriglobales bacterium | reverse complement strand
GTGTTTCACAGTTGGTGGTTCGTGCTGCTGCTGTCGCTGCTGAGCGCCAACATCGTGGTCGCTTCGATCGAGCGGTTTCCCGCCGCCTGGCGTTATTTCTCACATCCGGCGCGCCGGGCGGAGCCTCATTTCTTTACTTCGCTGGCGATGAAGCAGGCGATCCCGTTGCGGGGCCCGCGGGTGGACATGGAGAAGGTGGAACTTGCGTTCCGCCGCGCCGGCTGGAAGCCGCAATACGTCAGCGACGACCGCGGTTCGGTCTCGCTTTACGCGGAACGCTTCCGCATCGCGCGCATGGCGCCCTTCGTGGTCCACGCCAGCCTGCTGCTGATCCTCGCCGGCGGCATCATCGATGCCGTCTGGGGTTACAAGGGGTTCATCGCGCTGGGGCAGAACGAGAGCACCAACCAGCTCGAATTGCGCGACGGCACCCACAAGGCGCTGCCCTTCGCCATCCGGTGTGATGGGGCCGGCCAGGAGAATTATGCCGACGGCACACCCAAGCGCTGGTGGTCGCGCCTGACCGTGCTGGAAAACGGGCGCGATATCCGGAGCAAGGAGATTGTGGTCAACGATCCCCTTACCTATCAGGGCCTGCGTTTCTACCAGGCCAGCTACGGCGCGACCGGCGAGGTTGCCGGTGTGAAACTGCTGGCCACTCCCAAGGACGGCAGCCCGAAACAGGAGTTCTGGCTGAAACTCGACGAGGGAGTTGCGCTCGATCAGGATGCCACGGTCCGCATCGCCCAGTTCATCCCCGATTTCGTGGTGGTGGAGAACCATATTGAAAGCCGCTCCGACCAGCCGGTCAATCCCGCCGTGCAGATCAGCGTGCAGTCGAAGCGGGCGGGGGAGAATAAGATCTGGCTCTTCCCCAAGTTTCCGGAATTCGCTCACGGCAACAATACCGGATTCGATTTCCGCGTCGCGGACCTGAGGATGGGCTACTTCACCGGCCTGGAGGTCTCGCACGAACCGGGGCAGTGGGCGGTGTGGGCGGGGGTGGTTCTGATGGGAGCGGCGCTGGCCCTGGTGTTTTATTTCGTTCACCTGCGCTTGTGGGCGCTGCCGGTGGACGATGGCCAGGGACGGCTGGTGCTCTGGCTGGGAGCCTCGGCCAGCAAGAACCGTGAGGACTTCGAGCGGCGATTCCGCGATCTGGCGGACGCGGTCGAGCAGGATCTCCAATCACAAACCTCAGCCGCAAAACTCGAGCGCGCTGAAATGATGGTGATCAAGTAGGCATCGGAGGAAGCAATGGCACGAGTACGAGTGATGGAACAACGCTCCGCGGCTCCCACGACTCCCGGTGGCAATCTGCTGCTGGGCCTGGTGGCGCTGGGCACCCTCTTCATGCTGCTGATGGGGCTGTTAGGGACGGTCAAGACTGGGGTCCTTTTCAACGAGGCCAACCTGCTGTTCGCGGCGCTGACCTTTTACGCGGCTTCGACCGTGCTCTATTTCGGGTTTGCCATGACCGGAACGGAGCGCTTCGTGCGCTTCGCCTGGCTGGCGACCTGGGCAGGGTTCGTGAGCAATACGCTGGCGGGCGCGCACCGCTGGTACACCGCTGGCCATGCGCCTTTTTCCAGCGTCTACGAGATGCTGCTGGCGTTCATCTGGGCGGTGGCCGCGCTGACCTTGTTCGTGCAGCGTAGGTACGGGGTGAAGGTGATCGGCACCATCACCATGCCGGTGGCGGTGGTGGGCGTGGTGCTGATGCAGTTGCTGCCTTCGGACGTGCACCCGCTGGTGCCCGCGCTGCAATCCACCTGGCTGCACATCCATGTGACCCTGGCGATGCTCTCCTACGCCGCCTGTGCCGTCAGCTTTGCTCTCGCCATGATGTTTCTTATCCAGGACAAGATGCGCACCGAGAGCTTTCTGGCCAATACCAGTGCGCTGATTGCGCTGGTCTACGCCGGAGCCTTGACCCGGTTCGCGGGCGGCGGGCTGGCGGTGGTGGCGCAGAACCCGGAGACCGGCCGCGATCTCATGATCCAGCGCGGCATGCCGTTGATGGTGGTTATCCCCGATCTGGGATGGTTGTTTGCCATCGTGCTTGTAGCCCTGCTTGTCCCGCTTGCCTTGTGCGCATGGGCGAACTGGAAGCACGACGACCGCGGCTATGCCTGGGCCAACCGCACCTTTGTTGTAGCCATGGTCCTGCAAGTGCTGGCCGCCGCGGCGTTCGTGATGCGGGTCCGGGGCGGGCAATACGGCTCACCTATGGCCGAGGGCGTTTTCCCGACGGCCCTGGTGACCAGTCCCTTCCTGCTGGCCGGTCTACTGAGCGGGCTGCTGGCTTCGGCGCTCTACCTCATGCTGAGCTGGCGCCGCGAAGGATTGCAGCAGATGCTCCCCGCGGCCGACGCCCTCGACCGTCTTACCTACAAGACCATCGGCGTGGCTTTCCCGCTGCTGACCCTGATGATCGCTGCCGGCGCCTACTGGGCGAACCAGACCTGGGGATCGTACTGGAGCTGGGATCCCAAGGAAACCGCCGCGCTGGTCACTTGGCTGGTTTATGCCGGGTACCTGCACATGCGCATCGCGCGCGGCTGGCGCGGTCGCCGCGCCGCCTACTTCGCGGTGCTGGGATTCGCCGTGGTGATGTTCACTTTCTTCGGAGTCACCTACCTCCTGCCGGGACTGCACGCCTACGCTTAACGGCAGATTTGCGGGGCCGGTCGACGACCGGCCCTATTTTTTTCAGCGCCCCAGGTGTGCTGGCAATCACTACCCGCTGTGACTGCGGTCACACCCAGGCCCCCGCGCCGCGCCCATAATGGGATAATCAGCGGGGATCTTCCCATGCCGTGGCGCGTCAACTGGCGACTGAAGGCCGTTCTGCCCGTCCTGGTAGTGCTGGTGAACGGGCTGCTGGTGTTCCTGCTGGTTACCCTGTCGCTGGAGGGACCGGCCCGGCACCAGGTTCGTGTGGTCGCCGTGGGCGGCGCGGTCGTCATTTTCGCCGTGATCGTTGCGGTCATGTCGCTCCTGCTCCAGCATCCGCTGCGGGAACTGCAGGAGAAGATTGCGCTGGTGCGCGAGGGCGACCTCAACGTCTCGGTGGACTTTGCCGCCCGCAACGACGACATCGGCGACCTCGGCCGCAACTTCAACGAAATGGTCCGGCAACTGCGGGAGAGCCGGGAAGAAATCCAGCGCCTCTATCGCACGCAGATGTCGCGCGCCGAGCACCTGGCGACCTTGGGGGAGCTGGCTACCGGCCTGGCCCACGAGATCCGCAATCCGCTGGCCGGGATCGCCGGGGTGATGGATATCATCGGCCGCGACCTGCCCGAGTCCAGTCCGGCGCGCGAGGTCCTGGGCGAAGTGCAGCAGGAGATCCTGCAGATCAAGCGCATCCTTTCCGACCTGCTGGAGACGGCGCGTCCCAGGCCGCCTGATTTTCGCGCCTCCGACCTGAACTCCACCACGGAACACGCGGTATCGCTGGCGCGGCAGCAGACCATCTCGCGGCCGATCGAGATCAAACTGTCGCGGGCGCACGAACTGCCGCCGGTGGAACACGACGCCGGGCAGATCCAGCAGGTGCTGCTGAACCTGCTGCTGAACGCCATCCAGGCGATCGAAGATGCCGGCAACATTCGCGTGCGCGTCAGTTCCGAGGATGGCTTTGCCACGGTGGCGATTTCCGATACCGGCCGTGGCATTCCTCCCGAGCACCTGGCCAACATCTTCCGTCCTTTCTATACCACCAAGAAGCGCGGCACAGGGCTGGGGTTGTCGCTGGTTTCCCGGATCGTGGAGGCCCACGGCGGGCGGGTGCAGGTCGCGAGCACTCCGGGGCAGGGAAGCCAATTCATGGTGTGGCTGCCGTTTCACCACGCCGAGGCCCCGCGAAAGGTGTCCTGATTTAGAGTAGGCATATGGCAGACGAGACCGTACTCATCATCGACGATGAGAAACTGGTGCGCTGGTCGCTGCGCCAGAAATGTGAGGAGTGGGGCTTCTCCGTTCTGGAAGCGGACAACGGCGCGTCCGGGTTGCGCATGGCGCAGAGCGCGAATCCCGACCTCATTCTGCTCGACGTCCGCCTTCCCGATCTCGGCGGCCTGGAGGTCCTGCAGCGGCTGAAGGACGCCGGCAACGCCCGCGCGGTGATCATGATCACCGCCGACCCGCAACTGGACGACGTCAAGGCCGCCATCAAACTCGGTGCCTTCGACTTCATCGGCAAGCCCATCGATTTCGACGAACTCCACGTGACCACGCAGAACGCGCTGGAAGCCACGCGGCTGCGCAGCGAAGTGGAGTCGCTTCGCAGCGAGATGCAGCGGCGCGTCGGCTACCGCGACGTGGTCGCGACATCGAAGAAAATGTCCGAGCTCATGGGCTTCGTCCGCAAGGTGGCGGCCAGCGAGGCCTCCACCATCCTGATCCAGGGCGAGAGCGGCACCGGCAAAGACCTGATC
The DNA here is from genome assembly GCA_035604095.1 of Terriglobales bacterium. Classification (GTDB taxonomy): domain Bacteria; phylum Acidobacteriota; class Terriglobia; order Terriglobales; family Acidobacteriaceae; genus JAHFUA01. The sequence continues at coordinate 388 of DATNJE010000033.1, read as the reverse complement.
GCCAAAGCCATCCACTACCAGAGCACGCGCCAGGAAAAGGCCTTCGTCGCCGTCAACTGCTCGGCAATCCCGGAGAACCTGATGGAAGCCGAGCTATTCGGCCACGAGAAGGGCGCCTTCACCGACGCCAAGGCGATGAAGAAGGGCCTGTTTGAAATCGCCGATCACGGCACCTTGTTCCTCGATGAGATCGGCGAGCTGTCGCCCTTCCTGCAGGCCAAGCTGTTGCGCGTGCTCGAAGACCAGGTGATACGCCGCGTCGGCGGCGTCAAGGACATGCAGGCGGACGTGCGCGTGATCGCCGCCTCCAACCGCGACCTGGAGCGGGCCGTGCAGGAAAGCACTTTCCGCCAGGACCTGTTTTACCGCCTGGCCATCATCAGCATCT
>DATNJE010000032.1:0-12312 GCA_035604095.1 Terriglobales bacterium | reverse complement strand
CCGGCGACCTCGCCGGAGTGTGTGTCCGTGGGGATGGAAAACCCCATCTCGTAGCGCGCCGGGATCTTTTGCGAGCGCGCCATGGAAATGAACAGGGAGTGGAAGTCAGTGCAGTTGCCGCGCTTGGAATCGCAGGCCCATAGCGTGTCTCCGCGGCCCAGCCGGTGCCGCTCTTGTCGTACTTCATGGTGCGGAAGACGTACTCGTAGAGGGCGCGGGCGCGCTCGAGGTCGGTGGAGCGGCCGACGACTTCCTTGGCCGCGATCTCGGCGGGCAGGCCCGTCACCGGCACCAGGCGGTCGGGCTCGAGGAAGCGCTGCCGTTCGCGCTCCGACAACTTGGCGGCCGCCAGGTGCGGCGTTCCGCTGAGCGGCACCACGCGCTCGTTGCGCACCACGTCGTACTCCACGGTGAAATGGTACTCGGCCTTGCTGGCCTTCTCCTCGGCGGCATACAACATCTCGTTGCCGTACTCGCGCTCGGTCGTCTTCTTCAGAGGCAGGTCTCCGGTCGAGGAGACCACCTTGACCGCCTGGAACTGGTCGGAATGCGCCAGCGGAATCCAGACACGCACCCGCTCTCCGGGGGTGATGTTGCGCACCGTGAACTCATAGCGGAAGGTGAAGTGGCGCGAATCTTCCGCCCGAGCGGAAATGGCGAAGACGGCGGACAACAGCAGCAGCAATAGCGCTCTGCGCATGGCGGCTTCCTTTCAATCAGAGATGCGGATGGAAACAACCGACCGGTGTCTTAAGCGGGTGAGTACCGTCAAGTGAAGCCGCGGTTGGGATTACGCCTGGGCATGGGAAGCAGAGGGCGTATTCTACGCCAGACTCGATTTGTTGGACGCAAATATCCGGCGCGGGTTGCAGAAATTGCACTCCGGATGACTAGCTGGCGCTCTCGGCGGCGGGTTGGGCGGCCTCAGCGGGCGCTGGGCTGGGCGCCGGTTCGGGCTCCGGCGGAGGCACATAATAGAGGATGCGCCCGCAGGAATCGCAGGCGATCACGCGGTCATTGGCGCGGACTTCATTGAAGGTCTGCGGACGCAGCATCACGTTGCAGGCGGAGCACTTGCTGTCCTCGTGAACCTCCGCGATCCCGCTCTTGCGCAGCGACTGGACGCGGTCGTAATACGGGACAACGTCGGCCGAAATCTCCGAGCGCAGAAGGTTCCGTCGCAACGCCCAGTCGGCCAGTTGCTTCTGGTCTTCCTCGGTGCGGGCGCGAGCTTCGGATTTCTCCTTCTCGATCTCCGCCATTTCCTGCTTCAGTTCGGATTCGGCGGCCTTCAGGTTCTTTTCCTGGGTTTCGACGGCCAGCATCCCGTCCAGGATCTTGTCCTCGCAGGCGCGGATGGCCTGCTCGGCGAAGGTGATCTCCTGCAGCAGCGCCTTGTACTGCTCGTTGGTTTTCACCCCGAGCGACTGATCGCGGTACTTGGAGATTTTCTGCTGATGGTCCTGGACCTCGGTGTCCAGCTTCTTGCGGTCCTTCTGGGCGGCAGCGATGGCGGCTTTCGCCTTCTCGATGCGCGCACGGGTGTCGGCCAGCTTGCTCTCAATCGCGGCCACGCGCCGCGGCAGGAGCGCGATTTCCTGGTTCAGGCGCTCGATCTCGCGGTCGGCGTCCTGCAGCGCAATCAGCTTTTCCAGGTCTGGATTCATGGCGCAACGAGGGAGAACTGCTGAGAATTGTAACAGTTTTGGCGAGCCGCGCGGCCCGCTCCATGGGCGCCGTCGTTTTGTTACACTCTCCGGTTTCCGCCTGCACCCCGGAGCACACGTTGAGACATCTGTTGGTCGCTTGTCTTCTTGCCGCAACCGTCCTGGCGCAACAACCGCCTGCGGCTGCTCCCGCGCAGCTCACCGTCAAGACGATTTTCGCTCCCGGCGGGCTGACTGGACCGGCGCCGCAGAATGTCCAATTCAGCCCCGACGGGACGAAAGTCTCATACATCCTGCGCGACGACTCCGGCGAGCGCGGCGAGCTCTGGTACGTGGATATCGCCAGCGGCAAGAAAGCCGTGCTGGTTTCGGAGAGCAAGCTGGCCAAGCTGGCGCCGCCTTTCGATCGCCTGAGCGAGCGCGAGAAGGAGCGCCGGACGCGCTACTCGGTGGCGCAATACTACTGGGCGCCCGACTCCCAGCACATTCTCTTCGACGCCCTCGGCCAGTTCTGGCTGTACCGTCTCGATACCGGTACCGCGGTGCAGATTACCTCCTCGCCGGAACGCTCCGGCGATCCCCGCTTCTCGCCCGACGGCTCGCGCTTCGCCTTCATCCGCAAGCACAACCTGTTCGTCGCCGACCGCGAGGGCGCCGGCCTGCGCCAGCTCACGCATGATACCGAGGACGACATCCTCAACGGCGAGGTGGACTGGATCTATGCCGAAGAACTCGACGTCCGCCACAACTACTTCTGGTTGCCGGACGGCCGGCAAATCCTGTTCCTGCAGATGAATGAAAGCGCCGTCCCCACGTATCCCATCGCCGACCTGATCCCCACCCAGCCCACGGTCGATATGCAGAAGTATCCCAAGCCCGGCGATCCCAATCCGCAAGTCCGGCTGGGGGTGGTGAACGTGAACGGCGGGAAGGTCCGCTGGCTGCAAGTGCCGGTCGCATCAGGCGACAAGTCACCGGCCCTGTCGCCAGCACATGGCTTCTACATTCCCCGTTTCGGCTGGGTGCGCCCGGGCATTGCCTGGGTCGAGGTGCTGAACCGCGCGCAGGACCGCCTCGACCTCTATTTCGTCGCCGTCGAGGCCAATACTGCCCGGCTGGTGCTCTCCGAGCGCAGCCCCACGTGGGTGGAAGTGAACGACAACTTCGCCGTGGTCGGCGCGGACCGCTTCCTGTGGACGAGTTGGCGGGACGGCCACACCCATCTCTACCTCTACAGCTTCAACGGCGCCGATCCCACGGCTGGGGAGGCCAAGCTGGAAGCGCAGCTCACCCGCGGCGAATTCGAGGTGTTCGACGTCGGGCTGGTGGACGAAGCGGCCAAGCTGGTTTATTTCACCGCTAATGCGGGCGACGATCGCCAGCGCCAGCTCTTCCGCGCGCACCTCGACGGCAGCGGCTTCGAGCAGGTCTCGCGCGAGCCGGGGACGCACGAACCCACCTTCGCGGGCAGCGGCAAGTTGTACATAGACAAGTTCTCCACCATTATGAGTCCGCCGCGGCTGTCGCTCTGCCGCGTGAATGGCGACGGCGCCTGCGCGGCCTTCTGGGAATCGCGCAGCATGGCCGCCTATAACCTGGCAGCGCCGCAGTTCGTCGATTTCCGCGCGGAGGGCGGCACCGTCCTGCACGGATCGCTCATCATGCCGCCGGATATCTCGGCGGGCGGCAAGATTCCGCTGGTTCTGTATCCCTACGGCGGCCCCGGCGAGCAACAGGTTCGCGACACCTGGGGCGGTAATCGGTTTCTCTTCAATCAGGTCTTGGCGCAGGAGGGCATCGCCGTGCTCAGTGTCGACAACCGCGGCATGGCCGGACGCGGCCGCGCCTTCGCCAGCGCGGTGCGCGGCGAGTTCGGCAAGACCGAGATTCAGGACCAGCTCGCCGCGCTCGGTCAGGCGCTGGAGCGCTATCCCGCGCTCGACAAAGACCGCGTCGGCTTCTGGGGATGGAGCTACGGCGGCTGCATGACCCTGTGGGCGCTCACCCGTACCACCGCCTTCAAGGCCGGAGTAGCGGTGGCGCCGGTCGGCGAGTGGCGCGACTACGATTCCATCTACACCGAGCGATATCTCGGCCTGCCTCAGGAGAACGCGGAGGGCTATCGCCGCAGCTCGCCCTTGACCACCGCCGGGGACCTGCACGGCAGCCTCTTGCTGGTGCACGGTACTGGCGACGACAATGTTCACCTGCAGAACACTGTGCAGATGACCGAGGCCCTTATCGACGCCGGGAAGCGCTTTCAGCTCATGCTCTACCCGCGCAAGTTACATTCCATCTCGGGGACGGCGGCGCAGACGGACCTGTTCACCCGCATGCAGGAGCACTTTGAACGTGAACTGTTGGGCCGGCCTTAGGCTGGCGATCGAGGACAACCCATGGCGCAAGTTGCAGCCGATCTCGCAGCAGAGAAAGCTACCGTCACCACCAACGGACGGCGCATCACCGTCGGCGATTTCGAGCTGACCATGTTCTCCGACGGGAACTACTGGCTCGACGGCGGCCCGCTGTTCGGCATCATCCCCAAGGCGCTGTGGTTGAAGAAAGCCGCCTGCGACGAGAAGAACCGCGTGGTGCTGGGCCTGAACTCGCTGCTGATCCGCGGCGGGAAGCAAACCGTACTGGTCGAGACCGGCATCGGCAACAAGTTCGATGACCGCGTCCGCAAGGTCTACGAGCCGGAAGCCAGGCTGCTCGGCAACCTCACCGCCGCCGGAGTGGCGCCCGATTCCGTCGAGGTCGTCATCAACACCCACCTGCACTTCGACCACTGCGGCTGGAACACCGTGCGCACCAACGGCCGCGTGCTTCCCACGTTTCCGCGCGCCACCTACTATGCCCCGGAAGGCGAGTGGCAGCACGGGCAGAAGCAGTACCTGCGCGACCGCGTCAGCTACATCAGCGACAACTACAATCCGCTTCTCGAAAGCGGCCAGATGAAGCTGGTGAAGGAAGCTCGCGAGATCATCCCCGGCGTTTCGGTCCGGACCATCCCCGGGCACACGCGCTACATGCAGGTGGTGATGATCGAGAGCCAGGGGCAGAAGGCGTGCTACGTCTCCGACCTCATCCCCACGGCGGCGCACCTCGACCTGCTCTGGATCATGGCCTACGACCTGTTCCCCATGGAGATCATCGAGAACAAAAAGCGCTTCTACGACGAGGCCATCCCCGGCCGCTGGCTGGTGATCTTCACCCACGATCCGGCGATCCCGTGGGGCTATGTGAAAGAAATGGCAACAGGGAAGTACGGCGTCGAGCCGGTCATGGGATCTTAAAGGCTGCGGGAAAACCTCCTTTCGGGACGAGATCACGTGCCACACGGCACGTTTTCTTGTGACACGAATAAGGCTCGCGCGTCTGATAAGGTTACGCTCAAGGTCCCATCGAATCTTTGAACGCAAGAATCGGATAGTCCGCAAGACCATCGAATCCGTATCGTCTCGTCATGACCGCCTCCGAACGCCAATTCCGCTTCCGCGTCGCCCTGGCCTTCGGGCTGGTGTACGTCTTCTGGGGCTCGACCTACCTGGGCATTCGCATCGCGGTCGAGCACATCGGCCCCGAGCTGATGACTGGCGTGCGCTTCCCCGTCGCCGGCATGATCATGCTGGCGGCCTGCGCCCTCGCCGGACGCCGCATCGCCATCAGCGGCCGCGAGTTCCTGCGCCAGGGAATCATCGGAGCTCTGCTGCTTAGCGTGTCGAACGTCACGCTGGCCTGGGCGGAGCAGTACATTCGCAGCGGCCTGGCGTCGCTCATCGTGGCCTCGATACCCGTCTGGTTCCTGGTGCTCGACACTTGGATCCTGCGCGGCGAGCGCCTGTCCGCGCGCGGCCTGGTCGGGCTGGCGCTGGGCGCGCTGGGAACGCTGGTCTTGCTATGGCCCAAGCTGGTTGCGCCCACCGGCGGACGGCGCATGGAACTGTTCGCCTCGGTCTGCCTGATCGCATCTTCTTTCGTGTGGGCGGTGGGCTCGGTGCTCTCGCGCCGCTGGCAGGGAGGCATGGACGCCTTTACCGCCACCGGCTGGCAGATGTCCATTGGAGGCTTTCTGAACCTGGGGATCGCGTTCCTGCTGGGCGAGCCGGCCAAAGCCCAGTGGACCATGCGCGGCCTGGGCGCCATCGCCTACCTCGTGGTCTTTGGTTCGCTGGTCGGCTACACCGCCTACATTTGGCTGCTGAAGAACGTGCCCACGTCGAAAGTGGGGACGTACGCCTACGTGAATCCCGTGATCGCCGTGTTTCTCGGGTGGTATTTCCTGGGCGAGCGCGTGGACGGCTACATCGCGGCAGGGACTGCGATCATCATCGTGGCGGTTGCGCTCGCGACCAGCGCCAAGGTCAAGCCGAAGGTGGGAGCGGAGCACGAGCCGGAACTGCCGGCGTGTGAGGCGGGAGCGGACTAGAGTTATGCGCACATTTCCTAAATTGCTCGCGGCGTTCCGCAAGATGGTTGACGAACGTGGGCAACGGCTCCGGCAGCTCCCTTTTGAAGAGCTCAAGCAACTTTCTGCGCCCATCGAGCACCTCACGGTCGAGTCACGCCCCGCAACCATTGGGACGATTGTTCAGTCGCTGCCGAGCGGCGGTATCCGCGTCGTAGTTCAGGGGTTCATGAAGGCCCGATTACTTGGGAAGCATGTCGCCTTGGACGGCTTTTACAAATACCTAGATGAGACGACAGCCCCTATGTCTGACGAGGAGTTCTACGAATTCGATTAGAGTCGCTTCCATGTTGGGCTCTACCTATCCCTCTGTCATGCTGAGCGAGTGCGGGCCGCTTTTGCCCGCACGAGTCGAAGCACCCCTATCGATTTCGACATCGTTCGGGTAGGGATCCTTCGACTCGCGCGCCAACGACGGGCGCGCTCGCTCAGGATGACAATGCTGTGGAGATGTACTCTTATGATTGATACAGCGGCGAAAGCTCCCGCAACCTCTTTACAGTCTCCACCACCCGCGCGGCGACGTAATCAATCTCTGCCTGGGTGTTGAAGCGGCCGATGCCGAAGCGGATGGAGCCGTGCGTCAAGTCGCCCGCGCCTAGCGCCTTCAACACGTGCGAGGGCTCGATGGCGGCCGAGGAGCAGGCCGATCCCGTCGAGACTGCCACATCGTTGATGCCCATCAGCAGCGGCTCGGCCTCCACGTTCGCGAAGCTGAGGTTCAGATTACCGGGCAGCCGGTGCTCCATCGAGCCGTTGACATGCACCTCGTCGAGCCCGGCGAAGATCTTGTCTTTGAGCCGGTCGCGTAGCGTCCGCAGCCGCGCCGCTTCCACCGCCAACACCTCGCGGCAGATTTCGCACGCCTTGCCCAGTCCCACGATTCCCGGGACGTTCAGCGTGCCGGAGCGCATGCCGCGCTCGTGCCCGCCGCCATCGATCATGGCCGCCAGTTCCACTCGCGGATTCTTCCTGCGAACATAAAGTGCGCCGATGCCTTTGGGCCCGTGAAGCTTGTGGGCAGTTATGGAGGCGAGGTCGATGTTCTGTTCCTCGACGTTCACTGGAACTTTTCCTATCGCCTGGACCGCGTCGGTGTGGAAGAGGATGCCGCGCTCGCGGCAGATGGCGCCGATCTCGGCGATGGGCTGCAGCACGCCGATCTCGTTGTTGGCGAACATGATCGAGACCAGGATGGTCTGGTCGTCGAGCGCGCGCTTCAGGTCGTCGAGATCGATCAGCCCGTCCTTGCTCACGGGCAGATAGGTGACGCGGTAGCCGGCTTTCTCGAGGTGTTTGCAACTATCGAGCACCGCTTTGTGCTCGGTCGCGCAGGTGACGATGTGATCACCTTTGTCGCGATACGCTTCGGCGACGCCCTTGATGGCCAGGTTGTCGCTCTCGGTGGCGCCCGAGGTGAAAACGATCTCCTTGGCCGTGGCGCCGATCAGCTCTGCCACCTGCTCCCGCGCCTTCTCGACCGCCGCCTCCGCCTCCCAGCCGAACTGATGGCTGCGGCTGGCGGCGTTGCCGAACTTCTCCTTGAAGTACGGCAGCATCTCGTCCACGACGCGGGGATCGAGCGGCGTGGTGGCGTGGTTGTCGAGGTAGATGGGCAGCTTCACCTCCTGGCCATCCACGGTGACGGTGTTGGGCGGCATAAGCGCGCCTGCCGACGAGGCGCATCTTCAATTCTAGCGAGAATCGCCCTAGCCCGGAAGAGCGGGCCTGGCAGCCTTAAACGGGCGTGACCCTCTTGCCGTACATCGACGTATAACTGAGGCCGATGGTGCCGCAGGTCTGCTGTTCGTCCGAGTAAACGTCGCAGCTATCGAAAGGGCGCGAATAGACGTGCAGGCTGACGGCGCGTTGGCGGAATTCGCGCGGGTTGTAGACCTTGTGCACCGGCGCCAGCGGGTTGACGGCACACGGATGCTCGCGGTTCATCTCCACCGCGTCGGTTTTTTCCAGGCGGCAGGTGCCGAGCTTCAGGTCCTGTTCGAGCACGCGATAGTTCTGCACCATGAGCCGCCCAACCGGAGCCGCCATCCAGCAATTCTGCTCGCGATGGTTGTGGATGGAGCTAATCTGCCCGACGTCCCAGCAGATGGCGACCAGCTCGTAGAGGCTCGTCTTGTCGATGAGGTTGCGCGTGTAGTGCTGCGCGTCCCAGAAGAGATAGCGGTCGAGCGTGGCGGGATCGACGGGATGTGCCTCGAGAAACCGCAGGATCTGCCCGGTGCCGTCGTCGAAAGACGGCTCGGGAAACTGGCGCAGGCGGACCACGAAACGGTGCGCCGGAACCAGCGCGGCTACGCTCATGCCTCACCTCCGAGAACGGATTCTCTTCTAAAGCCGCAGCGGATGCAAATTGAGCTCGGTGTCAGCCCTGAGCAAACTCGCGGAGCCAAAATCGCCGATCCAAGCGAGAGATCAGACAAATGGGGTACCTAGAGTGTCAACTCATGTCTCACTTTGATACGCTTGGCTCCGCCTGCCGATATCCGCCAAGAGACTTGCCCGACAGGGTTAAGCTGCCGCCAGCTGGCCCCATGCAATTTTTTTCACTTTTTTCTTGCATCACGATTTGTGCAGTGCTAGCGTGTGGCCTCGTTTTGCGCCGTATCACAAAAAGACAACAGGGCTACTTCGTCATGCTGATCGACAAAATCTGTCGCGGCGTACTCGCCGTGGAGACGGACTACGGAGTCCGCTACATTCAACCCGCGCTGGCCGAGCGCATTCGGTTGCTGTGGACCTTCCGCAATTTCTCGCTTTTGCCGGAAGAAGTCCTCAATCGCCATGAGCGGGCGCTGATCGATTCGCTGTGCCAGCAAGGAAAGTTCCTGGTCAATGGGAACGGGCACGGCGACTTGTCGCTGCATTGCATCGGAACGGTGGAGAGAGCCGTTCCGCGGCACGCGAGGCCATTGCCTCCGCGGCCGGCGCGCATGCGGCAGGCATCTGGCGCGCTTCCGCGGGCCAGTTAAATCGATCGCGCCGCAACCGGCCGCACCTCGCGTCCGCCTGTACCGCGGCTCCATCGCTTGGCGCTCGGCTGCCTGGCGCCTGATTCCTCACTGCGCTCGGGATTTCGGCAGCCCTTCGGCATCGCTCGGGACTGTTGTGCGGGCGCGTTTCTCTCACTACAATGCGCCGGTGCAATTGCTACGAGGAGTCTTGCCATGAAGTGGCTGGCGCACTGTTTGCCCCTGCTGCTGGCCGGCGCCTTGGCGTTGAGCGGGTGTAAAGGCGGCAGCCAGCAGGAAACCAGCAATACGTTCAAGATTGGCGTCATCACTTCCCTGACCGGGCAGGCGGCGGCCTTCGGCCAGGCCCACAAGAACGGTTACACCGTGGCGCTGAATGATCTGAACGCCAAGGGCGGCGTGCTGGGCGGCAAGAAAATCGAGCTGGTCTATTACGACGATCAGAGCCGTCCCGACCAGGCGGTGCAGGGGGTCAACAAGCTGGTGGACCAGGACCACGTGCCCATCATCCTGGGAGCGTACTCCAGCGAGAACACGCGCGCCATCGTGCCCGCCGTCGACCAGAAGCAGGTGCCGCTGGTGATGCCGACGGCGACCGCCGACAACGTGATCCAGACCGGATCGCCGTGGGCCTTCCGCATCTGCGCCGGATCGGGCGCGTATGCCACCACCACCATCGAGTTCCTGAAGGCCATGAACGCGCCCAAGACCATGGCCATCATTTATGAAAACACCAACTTCGGACAGGCCAACGGGCAGGCCATGGACAAGGCCGCCAAAGCGAACGGCTTCGACGTGGTTGACAGCGAGGCCTACCAGGCCAGCTCTCCTGATTACAAGGCGCTGCTGCAGCGGGTGAAGGCCAGAAATCCGGCGGTCATCTATTTCGCTTCCTACCTGCTCGACGCCAGCACCCTGATGCGGCAGGCGGCGCAGGTCGGATTGAATCCTCAGTTCTACACCTCCGCGGGGACGGGTTTCGCCGCCGCCGAGTTCCCCAGCAAGGACAAGGGCGCCGGGCCCTATGCGGAATACACCTTCTCGGTTTCGCAATGGCTGCCCACGGCGCAGTGGAAGGGCTCCAAGGAATTCGACGACGCGTTCTTTAAGCTGGCGGGCACGCACCCGGCGTATCACGCGATGGAAGCCTATGCGGCTCTGCTTACGGCGGCGGCCGCCATCAACCAGGCGAACTCGGCGCAGCCCGCCGCCCTGCGCGACGCGCTGAAGAACATCAATCTGCCGGACACGCCGTTCGGGCCGATCCGCTTCGATTTGCACGGGCAAAACCCTCACCCGGTGCTGATCACGCAGGTGCTGGATGGACAATACAAAGTGGTCTATCCGCCCGACGCCGCCGAAGCCAAGCCGGTGATCCCCACGCCGCCCTGGAACAAGCGCCAGGGGCTGTGATGCCGGCACTCAGCGACTGCTGAGTGCTTCCGGAAATAGTGCAGGAGAAAGTTTGGATCTTTACGCAGCTCTCCAGGCAGTGATCAACGGCCTGCTGACCGGCGCTCTCTACGCGCTGGTGGGCATGGGCCTGGCGCTGATCTTCGGGGTAATGCGCATCGTGAACTTCGCCCACGGCGCCTTCATGATGCTGGGCATGTACGCCACCTACGTGTTCTTTACTCGTACGAACATCAGTCCCTACCTGCTGTTCATCGTCTCGGGCGTCGTGCTGTTCGCCATTGGATACGCCATTTACTTCGCCTTGCTGCGGCCGATCCACGGGAAGTCGGATTTCATGCAGATCCTGCTCACGCTGGGCATCGGGCTGATTTGCACGGATGGCGTGCTGTTGATCTTCGGCGCTGACTACCACCAGATCAACATCCCGCTGCTGGGAAAGAACCTCCACTTGGGGTCGCACATCAGCGTCAACGCGCCCTGGGTGGTTTCGTTCGGCATCGCGGTGGTGCTGGCGCTCGCCCTCTACCTGTTTGTGATGCGCACCATGATCGGCCGCGCCGCGCGCGCCATCGCGCAGAACCGCTATGCCGCGCCGCTGATGGGAATCAACGTCTTCCGGGTGCAGGCCATCTGCTTCGCGCTGGGGATCGCCGCCGCCGGGATCGCCGGCGGCCTGCTGCTGCCGGTCTTCTATATATATCCGCAGGTGGGAGACCAGTTCACGCTTAAGGCGTTCGTCATGGTGGTGCTGGGCGGCATGGAGTCGATCGTCGGCGCCGCGCTGGCCGGACTGGTGCTGGGCGTGGTGGAGAGTCTCACCAGCCTGTACTGGGGTAATGAGTGGGCGCTGGCGGTGGACTTCGTGATCTTTCTGCTGGTGCTTTCGCTGAAGCCGAGCGGCATCTTCGGGAGGCAGAGGGCATGAAGCGCTCCCACATGCTCGCTGCGGTCGTGGTCTTCGTGCTGTCATTGCTGCTGCCTTTGGTGGTCGAGACGGGTTACGCGCTGCAGATCCTGTTCCGCATCTACCTGTTCGCGGCGCTGGGGCTGGCATGGAACCTGGTCGGCGGATACGCCGGCCAGCTCTCGCTCGGCCACGCCGCCTACTTCGGAGCCGGAGCCTACGGGCTGGCGCTGTTCTCCGGCAAGCTGGGCGTGTCGCCGTGGCTGGCGGCGCTCATGGGCGTGGTGGTGGCGCTCGCGTGCGCGCTGCTCATCGGCGGGGTTTCGTTCCGGCTGCGCGGTCCCTACTTCGTGCTGGCCACCATCGCCTTCGCCGAGGTGCTGCGGCTGGTCGCCAAGAACCTTCCTGACGTGACCGGCGGCGACGTCGGGGTGCAAGTGCCGGCGCTGTTCCACGGTAACGTGAACCGCGCGTTCTACTGGGCGGCGGTGATGCTCACTGCACTGGCGTTTGCCACGACGGTGGCAATCTCGCGCGCCCGATTCGGTTATTACCTGATGGCCATCCGCGAGGACGAGGACACAGCGCTCTCGGTCGGCATTGGCGCCGCCAGGACCAAGCTCGTGGCGCTGCTGGTAAGCGCAGCGCTGACGGCCCTGGGCGGGGCGCTCTATGCCAGCCTCTTCCTTTATATTGTGCCGGACCAGGTGCTCGCGATCGATGTCTCCAACGAGATCGCCATCGTCGCCATGCTGGGCGGCGCGGGCACGGTGCTGGGGCCGATTGTCGGCTCGGTGGTGCTCGAGTCGGCATCGGAATTATTCAAGGACATCTTCAAGGAAGCCCACCTCCTGATCTATGGCGTGC
>DATNJE010000031.1:0-7728 GCA_035604095.1 Terriglobales bacterium | reverse complement strand
CCCCGCTCACCGTTGACTTGCCCGCATCCGCAACCTAACATGGCCGCCCAGGGGGAATGCTTGATCGGCCGCACGGTGGCGCACTATCGCGTGCTGGAGAAGCTTGGTGGCGGCGGCATGGGTGTGGTCTACAAGGCCGAGGACCTCAAGCTCGGCCGCATGGTCGCGCTCAAGTTCCTGCCTGAAGAAATGTTGCGCGAGCCGCAGGCGCTGGAGCGCTTCCAGCGCGAAGCCCGCGCCGCCTCTTCGCTCGACCATCCCAACATCTGCACCATCTTTGAGGTCGGCGAGCACGAGGGCCAGCCCTTCATCGCCATGCAGTATCTGGAGGGCCGTACCCTCAAGCACCTGATCGAAAGCCGTCCGCTGAAGACCTCGACCGCGCTCGAGCTGGGCATCCAGATCGCCGACGCGCTCGAAGCCGCCCATCACAAGGGCATCGTCCATCGCGACATCAAGCCCGCCAACATCTTCGTCACCACCCGCGAGCAGGCCAAGGTGCTGGATTTCGGCCTGGCCAAGCTGGCGCCCCGGCGCATGGAAGCCGTGGGCGCCTCCGCCATGCCCACCGGCACCGCGCAGGAACTGCTCACCAGCCCCGGCGTCGCCATGGGGACGGTGGCTTACATGTCGCCGGAGCAGGCCCGCGGCGAAGAACTCGACACCCGCACCGACCTGTTCTCCTTCGGCGCCGTGCTCTACGAGATGGTCACCGGCCTGATGCCCTTCCGCGGCGACACTTCGGCGGTGATCTTCGATTCCATCCTCAACCGCCTGCCCACACCTCCGGTGCGGCTGAACCCGGAGCTGCCCGCCAAGCTGGAAGAGATCATCGACAAGGCGCTGGAGAAGGACCGGCGCATGCGCTACCAGACGGCGTCCGATCTGCGCGCCGACCTGGCACGGTTGAAGCGCGACCTGGATTCCGGCCGGGCCTCGGCGATGACGTCGGCTGCCGTCGCAGTGGCTGAAGTCGCGCCCGCGCCTACGGGTGGAGTGACGCCGGCCAGCGGCGCCAGCCGCCCGGTGACCGCAGCCGCCACTCCCGCCGCCGGCACCGCCCCCGCCATGACGCCCGCCGCCGGAACAACGCCTGCCAGCGGCGCCGCGCCCGCAGTCGCGCCCCAACCGGCGCCGCGCAAGCCGACATGGATATATGCCGCCGCTGGCGTTGTGGTCGTCATCCTCGCGGTCCTTGGCTGGTGGCTTCTCCGCGGACGCGGAACCCATCCCGGCGCCGCGGCCGGCCACAAATCCATCGCCGTGCTCTACTTCAGCAACCTCTCGCAGGATAAATCGCTGGACTGGCTGGACCGCGGCTTGAGCGAGATGCTCACCACCAATCTGGCGCAGGTGCAGGGGCTGGACGTGCTCTCGACCGAACGTATCCAGGGCTCGCTGCAGCGCGTGGGCAAGAAGGACGGCGCCATGGACCCGGGAATGGCGCAGGCAGTGGCGCGCGACGCCGGCGCCGACGCCTTCATCACCGGCACGCTGTTGAAGGTCGGCCCCACCAAGTTGCGCCTCGACGTGCGCGTACAGGACACCCAGACCGGCCAGATCCTCCAATCGGAGAAGCTCGAAGGCGAGAGCCTGCAGAACATCTTCGGCATGGTGGACTCGCTCACCGCCAACATCGCCGGACAGTTCCTGCCGCGCGGCGCCGGCCTTGCCAAGGCGCCGGCCATCGAGCAGGCCCTGACCTCGAACCTCGAGGCCCTGCGGCATTACCAGCTTGGAGTCGAGTACCGGAACCGCTATCTGACCGCGGACTCCATCCGCGAGCTGGAGGAAGCGGTGCGCCTGGATCCGCAGTTCGCCTCGGCTTATCTCGAGCTGTCGTTCGATTACGGTTTCGAGGGCGACCTGCGCAAAGCGGACGAGACCAACCGTAAGATCGACCAGCTTCAGTCTCGTCTGCCGCGCCGCGAGCAATTGTTATTTCAGGTGAACCAAGCACGCCGCTCGCGGGATCCGGAAGCCACGGTTCGTGCCCTGGAGGCCGTGATTGCTGAGTTTCCGCGGGAAAGTGGCTCGCGTGCCGGCCTGGGCGTCTTCCTCCTGACCGCGAATCAGCCGGAACGGAGCATCAACATTCTGCGTGAAGGCTTGACCTACGATCCCAAGGATGAATCCCTGTGGAACATCCTGGGCTATGCCTACGCCAACAAGGGAGACCTGACGGCAGCGCTGCAAGCCAACGATCAGTACATCGCCATCCGTCCCGGCGACCCCAATCCCATGGACACCCGCGCCGACATCTTCTTCTGGTTCGGGCGGGATGATGATGCCCTCGCCGCCTATCGCAAGGTGCTGGAGTTGAAGCCCGACTTCCAAAGCTTCGAGGAATACGTGAAGCTGGCAGCGGTTTATGCCGATCAGGGAAAATACGCCCTGGCGGAAGCGTCCCTGCAGGAATACGCGCAACGCACCACCCCGCTGAATCGCCTCTATTTGCCGATCTTCCAGTCCCAGATTCAGCAGATGCGCGGCGATCTGGACGGCGCTTTAGAGAGCTATCGCAAGGCTGTCACCGAACTCGCTCGCGCAGGCCAGGATGCCGGCGCCGGCGAGACCCTGCAATCGTTCGCGAGTGCGGCCAATTTGATGGGCGAGGCCGCGCCGGCGGTCGCCTTCGCCCGCCAGCAGAAGCTCCACGGCGAGGAATTGCCCGCCGTAGCCTTCCTGGAAGCGGTTCGCGGAGATCAGGCAGCCTCCGAGCGCGACCTGCAAAGCTTTGCCAGCGCGCGGCCCTGGATTTCGCCTCGTTACACCGAGCTCCACCGCCTCAGCAACCAGATTGCTGCCGACATCCTCCGTAATGACGGGCGCGGTGCTTTGGAAGCCTTAGGGCGTTACCCTGATGTCCGAAGGGTCAATATCCTTTTCAGCCGGGCTCGCGCTCACCTGCTGGTAAGCGACTATGCCTCCGCCGAGCCCCAGTTCCGCATCACCCTGCGGGAGGGCAGCACATTCTCGAACTTTACCTTCATGCGTGGCCAAGTCCCGCTGTTTTCGCTGCTTTGCCACTTCTACCTGGGCCAGCTCTACGAGGCCACCGGCAAGAGCCAGCAGGCCATCGACGAGTACCAGTCCTTCCTCTCGCACTTCGAAGGCTCCCGCACCAAGCTGCCGCAGGTTGGCGAAGCCCGCGCCGCGCTCAAGCGGCTGATGCACTGAGTCTCACGCAACATGCGGCGCGTGCTCATCGCAACATCCAACCCCGGCAAGCTGCGCGACTTTGCCGGCGCCGCCGCGGCGCACGGGATCACGGTCGCTTCCCTGCCCGATCTCGATTCCCTGCCCGGCGTGCGCGAGGATGGCGCCACCTTCGAAGCCAACGCTCGCAAGAAGGCCGAGCACTACAGCCGCTTCGCGGCGGGCGAGATGGTTCTGGCCGACGATTCCGGCCTGGAGGTGGATGCGCTGGGCGGAGCGCCGGGCGTGCACTCCGCGCGCTACGCCGCCACGTCGCAGGAGGGCAACGCCGATGACCGCGCCAATAATGCCCGCCTGCTGCGCGAACTCTCCCGCGCCGCCGCCCGCACAGCGCGCTTCGTCTGCGTGATCGCCGCCGCGCGCGACGGGCGCACGCTCTCCACCTTCCGCGGCGAAGCCCAAGGCCGCATCCTTGAAGCGCCCCGCGGCACGGGCGGCTTCGGATACGATCCGCTGTTCCTCTTCCCTGCCCTGGGCAAGACCTTTGCCGAACTCTCGGCGGAAGAGAAGGCAGGCGTCAGCCATCGCGGCGCGGCCTTCCGCAAGTTTCTGGAGTGGTGCGAGCGGCAGCCGCGGCCCTAGCGGCGGAAAAGAAATTAGAAGTGTCATTCCGAGCGAAGCGAGGAATCTATGTATTTTTCTATTGAATCGAGGCCGGAGCGGAGGACAAGGGCACGCATCGGAGGACAGTCAAAAGCATCGATTCCTCGCTCCCCCACCCCAGCAAACCAAAAGGCGGGTTTGCTGGGGACCCCGGTTCGCTCGGAATGACACTTCTCAGGTGGTGGGTGGTTCCACGCGTGTTCAGGCTGTTCCCGCCACTTCCTCTCGCGTCCAATCGTATGTGACGGGCATCACATAGATAAGTGCAGTATTTCTTGACTCGCCGCGCGGCGGGAACCCATAATTTGAGGTTCTTTCCCTGTTGGCGTGGTCTCTTATTAAGGAGTTGGTTTCGTATGGCATCCTACAACCCTCCTCTCACCACCAGTTCGCAGAAGATCGAGGACGGCGTGGCCGCCTTGCGCGCAGCCCAGGGCAACGAGTTCTTCTGGCGACGCCTGCACTCGCTGACCGGCATCATCCCCATCGGCGTCTTTCTGCTGGAACACATTCTTTTTTCCAACGCCACCGCGTTGAACGGTCCGGAGGCGTACGCGAACACGGTGAAGTTTCTCGGTTCGCTGCCCCTGGTGACGGCGATTGAAGCCATCGGCATCTGGATTCCGATCGCCTTCCACGGCCTCTACGGCTTTTACATCTGGTACCGGGGCGACTCCAACGTGGGCGGGGCCTATCCCTGGACCGGCAACTGGATGTACACGGTGCAGCGCTGGACCGGCGGCATCGTCTTCTTCTATATCGGCTGGCACATCTGGCATCTGCGCTTTGCCGGCGTCGACCTGCACGCGCACCCGGGCGCCTCGTTCGGCAAGGTGCAAGGCGAGCTGGTGATCGCCTGGCAACTGGTGTTCTACATCGTCGGGCTGGTGGCGGCGGCCTGGCACTTTTCTTACGGCCTGTGGCTGTTCTGCGCCAAGTGGGGAATCACGGTGGGCGAGCGCGCGCGGAGCCGTTTCCTGGCCATCTGCCTGGCGCTGTTCCTGCTCATCAGCGGCGTGGGGCTGGTCAGCCTGCGAACTTTTTTGGTCAGTCCGCGGCAGCCGGTGGATGTAAGCACCGGGGAGTTGCGCACCGCTCCCGTTCCCGCGGCCACGGCGGCCGACAAACATCCGGAAGGTCATTGATATGGCAAATCCCAAAATCATCGTAGTGGGCGGCGGCCTGGCGGGGCTCTCCGCGGTCATCAAAATCGCCGAGATGGGCGGGCAGGTGGATCTGTTCTCCATCGTGCCCGTCAAGCGGTCCCATTCCGTTTGCGCCCAGGGCGGCATCAACGCCGCCAAAAACCTGAAGGGCGAGGGCGACTCCACCTGGAAGCACTTCGATGACAGCGTCTACGGCGGCGACTTCCTCGCCAACCAGCCTCCGGTGAAAGACATGTGCGAGGCCGCGCCCGGCATCATCGACTTGCTCGACCGCATGGGCGTCCCCTTCAACCGCACTTCGGAAGGCGTGCTCGATTTCCGGCGCTTTGGCGGCACGCTCTTCAACCGCACCGCCTTCGCCGGCGCCACCACCGGCCAGCAACTGCTCTACGCGCTCGACGAGCAGGTGCGCCGCTACGAGGCTGAAGGCAAGGTCACGAAGTACGAGCACTGGGAGTTCCTCTCCGCCGTGCTCGATGGCAATGGCACCTGTCGCGGCATCTGCGCCCAGGACCTGCGGACAATGGAGGTACGCACCTTCCCGGCCGACGCGGTGATCATCTGCACCGGCGGAAACGGAGCGATCTTCGGCAAGTCCACCAATTCGGTGGTCTGCACCGGATCGGCGCAGTCGGCGCTCTATCAGCAGGGCGCGTATTACGCCAACGGCGAATTCATCCAGGTACACCCGACTTGCATTCCTGGCGAAGACAAGCTGCGGCTGATGTCGGAATCCGCGCGCGGCGAGGGCGGACGCGTGTGGGTTCCGAGGCAGGCCGGCGACAAGCGCGAACCGCGCTCCATCCCGGAGAAAGAACGCTGGTACTTCCTGGAAGAGTGGTATCCGAAGTACGGCAATCTGGTGCCGCGCGACATCGCCACCCGCGCCATTTTCAAGGTGGTCTTTGAGAACGGGCTGGGCATCGACGGCCAGCCCATGGTCTATCTCGACCTGACCCACATCGACCGCAAGATCCTCGACAAGAAGCTGGAAGGCATCCTGGAGATCTACGAGAAGTTCGTGGGCGACGATCCCCGCGACGTGCCCATGAAGATCTTTCCCGGCATGCACTACACCATGGGCGGAATGTGGGTGGACTTCCAGCAAGCCACCAACATCCCCGGGCTGTATGCGGCGGGCGAATGCGAGTACCAGTACCACGGCGCTAACCGCCTGGGCGCGAACTCGCTGGTGTCGTGCATCTGGGGCGGCTTCGTGGCCGGACCGGCGGCGGTGAAGTACGCCAAGAACGTGAAGGGCCTCTCCTCCAACGGCTGCTTCGATTCCGAGAAGGAGCGGCAGGAAGAGATCAACGCGCGGCTGATGAAGTCCGACGGCACGGAAAATCCCTTCCGCCTGTGGCGCGAGCTGGGCGAGCTGATGACCAAGAACTGCACCGTCATCCGCTACAACAAGGAACTCAAGGCCGCCGACGCCAAGCTCTGTGAGCTGCTGGAACGCTTCCGGCACGTCAACGTGAGCGACAAGAGCCTGTGGGCGAATACCACGGTGGTGTTCGCGCGCCAGCTCTACAACATGCTGCAACTGGCGCGGGTGATCGCGCAGGGAGCGGCGCTGCGCAACGAGTCGCGCGGCGCGCACTACAAGCCGGAGTTCCCCGAGCGCGACGATAAGAACTTTTTGAAGACCACCAAGGCGTCGTTCGCGCCCGATGCCGACGAGCCCAAGTTCGAGTTCGAGCCGGTGGACACGTCGCTGATCCCGCCGCGTCCGCGGAAGTACGACGTGGCGGCGTAGAGGAACTGTGTTTGAGCAAGTGGAAAAACCGAGCGTTTCCAAACGATCTGTGCTCGCGTACTTGGCGATGTACACGGTGTTTCTGGTTGCTGGCATCCTGGGGCTTGTTCGCGGGCGCGATTCTGGGTACCTGTTTACTGGGATCGGCATTTTGGATTGACAATAAGGTGGAACAACGCCCAGCCTCCGCTTAAGCAGCGGGGTCTCTCGACTCGCGCCGAGAATTCGGCGGCGCTCACTAGGGATGACGAAGGAAAACGAAACTGAATGGAACGCGCCTTATCGATCCGCAAATCCTGGCGTCCCATCCTGATGGTGGTGGGTGTGGCTCTGCTGCTTGCCGGCTTTTATACGCATAATCCAGCCTTGCAGGCGGCGGGTTTCTTAATCGCGATCTTTGGCGCGTTCGGCGGCGCCTGCTGTGCGCTCGCCGGGATCAACGCCCCGGACAAAACGAAAGACGATCATCATGGCCAATAACAAGACCGTACTCTTAAAGATCAAACGTCAAGCCGCTCCCGGTTCGAAAGCCTACTGGGAAGAATTCGCCCTGCCGTGGAAGCCGGGGATGAACGTGATCTCCTGCTTCATGGACATCGCCGCCAATCCGGTGACGCGCGACGGCAAGGCCACCACCGCCATCTTCTACGACTCGAATTGCCTGGAAGAGGTCTGCGGATCCTGCGCCATGCTGATCAACGGGCGCACCCGCATGGCCTGCTCGGCGCTGGTGGACAATCTCGATCAGCCTATCCGCATCGAGCCCTTCACCAAGTTCCCGGTGGTGCGCGATCTGGCGGTGGACCGCCATGTGCTGTTCGAGAACCTGAAGCGGGTAAAGGCCTGGGTGCCGGTGGATGGGACGTACGACCTTGGCTCCGGCCCGCGCATGTCGCCCGAGGAGCAGGATGTAGCGTACCCGCTCTCGCGCTGCATCTCCTGCTGCTGCTGCATGGAAGCCTGCCCGCAGTTCAATGAGCA
>DATNJE010000030.1:0-12271 GCA_035604095.1 Terriglobales bacterium | reverse complement strand
CTTCTCTTCGCAGATGGTGTCGCCGGTGGAGATGTTCTTGAGGCCGACACAGGCGCAGATGTCGCCGGCGTAGATCTCGCTGATCTCCTCGCGCTTGTTGGCGTGCATCTTCAACAGACGGCCAATACGCTCGCGCCTCTGCAGGCGCGGGTTCCACACGCTGTCGCCGGTCTCGATCTGCCCCGAGTACAGGCGGATGAAGGTGAGCTGGCCTACGAACGGGTCGGTCATGATCTTGAAGGCCAGCGCCGAGAGCGGCTCGGTGTCATCCGCCTTGCGGATGACCTTCCTGTCAGGGTGGTCGGGGTCAAGGCCTTCTACGGGAGGAATCTCGATGGGCGAGGGCAAGAAATCCACGGCGGCATCGAGCAGCGGCTGCACGCCCTTGTTCTTGAAAGCGCTGCCGCAGATTACCGGGAACAGCTTCAAAGCGATGGTGGAGCGCCGCAGCGCCTGGCGCAGCTCCTCGGGTGTGATGTTCTCCCCTTCCATGTATTTGTGCAGCAGCTCATCGTCGCTCTCCACGATGGTTTCGACCATCTGATTGCGGAAAGCGTTGGCTTTTTTCTTCAGCGCTTCGGGGATGTCTTCGGTTTCGAACTCAGCGCCCAGGGTTTCCTCATTCCAGATGATGGCTTTCATCTCGAACAAGTCGATGATGCCGCGGAAGCTGGCTTCCTGGCCGATGGGGAGCTGGATCGCGATAGGGCGGGCATTGAGGCGCTTGCGGATGGTGTCGACGGCATGCTCAAAATCGGCGCCCATCTTGTCCATCTTGTTGATGAAGCAAATTCGCGGAACGCCGTACTTGTCGGCCTGGCGCCAGACGGTCTCCGACTGCGGCTCGACGCCGTGCACGGCGTCGAAAACGGCCACAGCGCCATCGAGGACGCGCAGCGAGCGCTCCACCTCGGCGGTAAAGTCCACGTGGCCGGGCGTATCGATGATGTTGATCAGCTCATCGCGCCAGGTACACGTGGTCGCCGCGGAGGTGATGGTGATGCCACGCTCCTGCTCCTGCGCCATCCAATCCATGGTCGCCGTGCCTTCATGCACCTCGCCCAGGCGGTGCGTCCTGCCGGTGTAGAACAGGATGCGCTCCGTGGTCGTGGTCTTGCCGGCGTCGATGTGCGCCATGATGCCGATGTTGCGGCATCGCGATAATGGGACTTGTCGGGGCACTGTCTCTTTCTAACCCTTCTTCTTTGGCTCTCTCGTAAAACGCCCTTGGCCTTTGGCTCTTGGCCAAAAGCTAACAGCCAAAAGTGCAGCGTTCGCGCTGCTACCAGCGATAATGCGCGAACGCCTTGTTGGCTTCCGCCATGCGATGCACGTCTTCCTTCTTCTTGATGGCCGCCCCGCGGTTGTTGGCGGCGTCCAGCAACTCGTTGGTGAGCTTGTCCACCATGCCCTTCTCGCCGCGCCCCCGGCTGTAGCTGATCAGCCAGCGGATGGCCAGCGAGGTGCGCCGGTCGGGGTTCACCTCCACCGGCACCTGGTAGTTGGCACCGCCCACGCGGCGGGTCTTGACTTCCAGGACCGGCTTGCAGTTCTCCACCGCCTTCTTGAACAGCTTGAGCGCCTCGTCGCCGCCCTTTTCCTGCAGCTTCTCGAGCGATTCGTAGAAGATGCCCTGGGCGACGCTCTTCTTCCCGCCCCACATCATGCAGTTGATGAACTTGTTCACCAGCGGCGAGTCATAGACCGGGTCGGGCGCGACTTCGATCTTGCTGATATGTCCTTTTCTCGGCATTTGTAGCTCTTAGCTCCTGGCTCTTAGCTTTTGGCTCGAGCCTCGCGGCTACGCCTTCGGCCGCTTGGCTCCATACTTAGAGCGGCTCTGCTTGCGGTTGGCTACGCCGACCGTGTCCAGCGTCCCGCGGATCACGTGGTAGCGCACACCGGGCAGGTCTTTGACGCGGCCGCCGCGGATGAGCACGATCGAGTGTTCCTGCAGGTTGTGCCCGACCCCGGGAATATAGGTGGTGACCTCGATCCCGTTGGTCAGGCGCACGCGGGCCACCTTGCGCAGCGCCGAGTTCGGCTTCTTTGGCGTCTGGGTATAGACGCGCGTGCACACCCCACGCTTCTGCGGGCAGGCCTGCAGCGCCGGACTGGCCGTCTTGTAGTTCGGCTTGTGCCGTCCCAGGCGCACCAACTGATTGAATGTGGGCACTGTTCCCAGCTCCTTCACGCGCGCACACACCGGCGCGCATCGGCTCGATCCCTATTTCAGGACTGGCGCGGCTTTTCGCCGAACCATACTTCCCCGCAGCGCGGGGAGATTGGTTGGTTTCCGTATAGCGGCCCGGCGACGGTGGCTTTCAGACCCCGAGGGGTGAAGCTCCGTTTCGCCAGCCTCGGCCTGCATACCCTTGCGCGCGGCGCAAGGCAGCGCAGGCTCGTTTCAGCGAGGACGCCCTGTTAACGGACCGACCTGCTGTCCTCGGGCGCGTGTCATCTGCAACCTGGAAACACAGGCACTACCAAAGCTGCTCGCAGAACCTCTCGAATATAACAACTCTGCCGATGAGCGTCAACCGCGTGCGGCCCGGCAGGGTTGACATGGTAAGTACACTTTGGGATAGGCCGATGCGCTAGCCGCCTGGTGCGACTCGCCAAGAACTCTCGACCGCTTACGGCTGCCGAACAGCCTCGTCAAGCCAGGCCGGGAGTTGCCGAAACAATCTTCAGCTTCTAAACTGACAAATCCCCCTCATGGCAATCGGCCAGTGCGGGGAGATGGACGCCCCGGAATCACTCCGGGGTGGAGGGTACATGCGGCGGTTCCTGGTTCTGGGCGCAGGCGTCTTCTTATTGTTGATTATCGGAACGGGATTGCTGGGTTGCGGCGGCGCGGCCGTCGGCCCGAGCGTCAACATCAACCTCTCGCCTGCTACGGTCTCGCTGAGCCGCGGGGCTACGGCCCAGATCACGGCCCAGGCCCTGGACGCCAACAACAATGTTGTCGCCACCCCCGCACTGGCGTACGACTGCGTCGTTATCCAAGCTGGCGCACTGCCTGGAACACCTCAGCAAGCATGTTCATCGAGCCCCGATTCGCCAATCACGGTCTCCAGTAACGGCCTGATCTGCGCCGGGCAGTGGGACGTAGACTTCATCCGCTGCCAGACCACCGGCAACGGCAACAATCTGCTGCCGGTGGGCTCGGCCAGCATCACCGTTGCCACCACCACGGCGAGTAACACCTCCTTTAAGAGCAGCGCCGTCGTGGTCACCGATCACGAGCCCGTCGACACTCTGCAGATCGTCCCCAATTCCAGCAATCCGACGCCCGGACCCGGCAATCCGAGCGGCTGCTTCTCCCAGAACGGTACGCCCACGACCACGCCCAATGCGGGCATGTTCACGGCCCAGGCTTTCAGTAATGACCCAGCCACCTGCCAGCGGATCACTGGATCTACCAGCGTGCCCTGCCAGGTCCCCAGTAGCACGCTCGGAAACATCAACTGGGCGGTCTCTCCGGCGCCGGTGGGTATAGTCAGCGCGACCACAACGGCCGCGACCGACCCGGTTGGCGTTACTGTGACCGCGGCCACTCCCGGCCAAGCCACGGTAGTGGCATCGATAGGCGCGCTGGGTTCGCTCGTCTCCGGATCCGCCACCTTCACCACTTGTGCCGTAGCCAGCATTCAGATCCAGACATCGTCCGGCAACAACTCATTCACGGCCCCGATCAGCTCTACCGTAACTCTGTCGGCGCAGGTAACCGATAGCCAAAACATCCTGCTGAACAGCTCTACTAGCGGCCTCTCGCTCACTTGGCTGAGTTCCCAGCCGGCGCTGGCAAGCGTAAGCCTGGGGACGGTGAACACGGCGGCGCCGGGCACCGCCGAGATCACGGCGGCCTGCCTGCCGCCGTCGTGCAATGTCAACTTCGTCCCCCCTCAGCCGGTTTATAGCGATAATCCGGTGACCGCTACCATCACCGGCACCGTCGATAGCACCGTGCTGGTGACTACCGCGACCGCCCCCCCCTGCAGCCCGACAACCGCGTGTACCAACAGCAATCTCATTGTCCCCATCGATACCAGCACCAACGTCCCTGGAACGGCATTCACCCTGCCGGCCGGCGTGCAGGTGAATTCCATGGTGATGACGCCAGCGGGAGATCCCGCTTTCCTGGGCACCATCTGCGCCAACGGCACTACCGGACCCAGCGGCGCCGCCTGTTCGGGCCTGTTGCGATTCGACCCTACGGTCAGCACCGTGATCACTCCGAATCCGACCATCACCGGTACGGCGTTGGTCACCGACGGCAACCATGTAGTGGTTTCCGACCCAGCGACTAACCAGATCTTCATCGCCACCCCTGTCCCGGGCATCGAAGCGATTCCTGACATCAGCATTGCCAGTTTCATTGCCGCCACCGGAGCCACGGAGATCGGAAACATTGTCACGATTACTACCAACACGCCCCACGGCCTGGTTGCGGGACAATCGGTGCTGGTGGCGGGCGTGGGGGTGGCGGGCTATAACGGCTCGTTCACCGTGCTGGCGGTGCCTTCACCCAGTAGTTTCACCTACACCGACCCCAACCCCAACAGCGGTTTGGCAGCCTCCGGCGGAGGTTACGTCACGAGCGGCGCTGCGGCCGCAATCAGCCCGGACGGGTCGAAGATCTATATCGTGACCGGCGGGAAGCTGTATATCTATGATCCCAGCCTGCCCCTGCAAGCCCGAACCTTGAGCGGCACCACAAGCGCCACCTCATCGCAGGCGGTGGCCTTCTTCGCCACCGGCCCCATGGCGTATGTGGCCGATTCCGGCGGCGACGATGTCGTCGCGAGCTGCAGTGACGCTCTCTTCGCCACTGGGCCCGTGCTGGTGCCTGGATTCCCTACCCTCATTGCGGCTGTACCCAACGCTAGCGCCATGGTGGACGCCAACGGCAACTCCTCGAGCATCGACGAGGTCAACGTCACCCCCAACTCGCCCACCGCCTATGGGGTTTGTCCTCCTAACATAACCAACTCCCGTACCAGCGCCAGCTTTGGCACCAGCTTCACTGCCAAGCAGATCATCGTGACCCCCGACAGCAAACTCGCCCTCATCCTCAGCGACAAGGGCGTGCTGGCGTACAACGT
Organism: Terriglobales bacterium; assembly: GCA_035604095.1. Classification (GTDB taxonomy): domain Bacteria; phylum Acidobacteriota; class Terriglobia; order Terriglobales; family Acidobacteriaceae; genus JAHFUA01. Next base: position 7,163 of record DATNJE010000030.1, on the reverse strand, counting down.
GGGATCTCAGCCTCCCCAGGCGTCGGTCGTTACGCTGACGGGCGGAGCACAAGCGCTCTCGGGCGGCGTCACCCCCGACGGCGCCAGTCTCTACGTCGGCGCCAGTGACGGTACAGTCCACCGGATCGACCTCACAAAAACACCGCCGACCGACGCTCAAAGCATCGCCGTGGGCCTGTGCCCCACTGTCTCCGGTGGATGCACCCCGGATTTCCTCGTGGTCCGACCCGTCGCCACGGTCGCGACCCTCAGTTCGCTTGTAGTCACGCCTACGAATCCGACCATCGGCACCGGCGCTGGCGCGACGCAGCAGTTCACAGCTACCGGCACGTTCTCGGACAAGACCACCCGCGACATGACCAACTTCGTCACCTGGAGCTCCAGCAATCCGATCGTGGCGGTCATCGGGCCCATCACCACTGTGAATCCGCCGATCACAACCCCCGGGTTAGCTGAAGGACTGGCCACTGGGACCACCACCATCACTGCCAGCTCCGCCGGCGTCAGCGGCTCGACCACGCTGACGGTGAACTGAGACAGACCAATTGAGTCATTGGAGACCTTGATTTATTGATCCATGGCAATGAATCAATGGCCCAATCCTGGCGGGGTATTTACGAAGAGAATGCCGCTTCGTGGTCTTCGGGATCGATGCCTTTGTAGGAGAGGGTGTGCTTCAGGCGCTCTCGCAGGTCGCGCGGGGTGGACTCGATGAAGGCGCGCACCGCAGTCTCCAGGCCCACCCGGCTGGCGGAGGCCTGTTCCGCGAGGCCTTCCGCCCGGTAGTTGGCCGCTTCCTCGACCCCGCCGCGCACCGGCAGGGGCAGCTCCTGCAGCAGGTCCTGGATGATCTCGCGCGCTTCGTCAGTCCAGATCATGGCTTGGTGATTACGACGATTTCGGCAGTGCCTCCAGCTCCCGCGCCACGCTGTCCAGCACGCCATTGATGAACTGCACTGACTCCGGGGCCGAGAAGCGGCGCGCGATCTCCAGCGCCTCGTTGATGACCACCGGGCGCGGCGTCTCCGGGTAGCCCAGGAACTCCGCCACCCCCAGCCGCAGGATGTTGCGGTCCACCGCCGCCATGCGCTCCATGCGCCAGTGCTCGGCGTGCCGCTCGATCATGGGGTCGATCTCCCCGCCGCGGTCGCTGGCTACGCCGAACAGGCCGTCGGCGAAGCCGCGCGTCTCCCGCTCCACCTCGGCCCGCTCGCGCCAGAAGCTGTGGCGGACTTCTTCCTTGTTCTGCTTTCCCATGTCCGCCTGGAAAAGCATCTGCAGCGCCAGCTCGCGGGATTTGCGTCGGGTACCCATAAAAGCAGTAGCCAGCAGTCAGTCGCCAGTAGCCAGTAGCCGGTTAGATCTTCCGGCGACTGGTGACTGGCGACCGGCGACTTCTCTTGCGACCGGCGACTTTTCTGGCGACCGGCGACTGGCGACCGGCGACTCTCAAACTGGCCATCTCCACCGCCGACAGCGCCGCGTCCCATCCCTTGTTGCCCATCTTCAGGCCGGCGCGATCGATCGCCTGCTCCAGCGAATCACAGGTAAGGACGCCGTAGGCGTGGGGCACGCCGGTTTCCTGCGCCGATTGTCCGATGCCGCGCGTCACCTCGTTGGCCAGATGCTCGTAATGCGAAGTTTCTCCGCGGATGATGCACGCCAGGCAGATCACGGCATCCACCTTGCCGCTCGCGGCAAGCGCCCGTCCCGCCGACGGCACTTCGAACGCGCCCGGCACGCGCACCACGCGGATGTCACGGCTGCGTGCCCCGGCGCACCGCAGCCCCTCCAGCGCGCCCGCCAGCAGTCGCTCGGTGATGAACGCGTTGAAGCGGCTGACCACGATCCCGAAGCGCTTCCCGGAGGCATTGAGCTTGCCTTCGCCCACTCGGGGCTTCGCACGCCAGTCCTCATTGTAGGAAAAGATGGCCAACCGTCCCGCGCCCGCCGGCAGCTCCAGGGTGAACATGCGCGCGCCCCATTCGAAGTCGGCGATCTCTTGCGCAATCCGGAAGCCGCGGCGCTGCGCCACCTGGTAGAGGACATCCGCCGAGTCGCACTCCACCACCAAGTCGGCCTCGGGAAAACCATGCCCCATGCCGATCTCCACTCCGGCCTCGGGCGCGTCCAGCTTGATGCCCTGGCTGCGCCGTCCCTTCCAGGATTCGCCCCGCGCCAGCCCCAGCGCGTCGAAGAAATCCACCAGCGCGTGGAAGTCAGCCTCGCGCTTGGGAACTAGTAACTTGTGGATGGATTTAATCATCGGGTCATCGGCTCATCGGGTGATCGGCTCCCCAGGCAATAGCTCACCCGATGACCCGATCACCCGATCGCCCGATCCTACTTGCCTTTGAAGTTCGCTGCCCGCTTCTCCAGAAATGCCGTGGTGCCCTCGTTCTTGTCCTCGGTGCCGCAGATCAGGCCGAACAGCGTGGCCTCGAGATAGAGGCCTTCCTTCAGCGGCATGTCCATGCCGTGGTTGACGGCTTCCATCGCGTACTGCACCGCCAGCGGCGCGTTGGCGATGATCTTCTTGGCGATGGCTTCGGCGCGCGGGATCAATTCGGCGGCGGCCACCACTTCGTTCACCAGCCCGATGCGGTGCGCCTCCTGGGCCGAGATCATTCCCCCCGCCAGCACGAGCTGCATGGCCACGCCTTTGCCCACCAGCCGCGGCAGGCGCTGTGTCCCACCGTAACCCGGGATGAGCCCCAGCGTGACCTCCGGCTGTCCCAGCTTGGCGTTCTCGCTAGCCAGACGCATGGTGCAGGCCATCGCCAATTCGCAGCCGCCGCCCAGGGCGAAGCCATTGACGCAGGCGATCACCGGCTTGCCCAGATTCTCGATCAGGTCAAGGACGGACTGGCCGGCATGGGTCTCCGCCTTGCCCTCGACGGGCGTGAACTTCCGCAGTTCGTTGAGGTCGGCGCCCGCCACGAACGCTTTTTCCCCGGCGCCGGTGAGAATCACGACCCGCACTTCAGGATCGTCCTGGGCCGCGGTGAACGCGCGCCGCAGATCCTCCATGGTTTGCGCGTTGAGCGCGTTCAGAACTTTGGGACGGTTGACGGTGACATAGGCGATGTGGTCCTTCTTGTCGTAGAGAAGGTTCTCGAACTGCGTGAGTGTTGCAGATGCGGCCATGTTTCTATCCTCTTTAGTTTTAGAACTTGAAACGTGAAACGTTTAAAACTTCCCCGGCACGGGATTATTCGGGTCGGTGTAATCGTAGAATCCCTTGCCGGTCTTGCGGCCGTACCAGCCCGCCATGACCAGGCGCTTCAGCAGCGGCGGAGATGCAAAGCGCCGCTCCTTAAACTCGTCGTACATTACGTGGGTGATGTAGTACGTGGTGTCGAGCCCGACGAAATCGAGCAGCGTGAACGGTCCCATGGGATAGCCGCAGCCCAGCTTCATGGCCTGGTCGATGTCCGGAATCGAGCCCACGCCCTCTTCATACGCGCGGATGGCGTCGAGCAGATACGGCACCAGCAGCCGGTTCACGATGAACCCGGTCTTGTCGCTGGTCCTGACCGGTACTTTGCCCAGCTTCTTGGCAAAGTCGAAAACTGCCTCGTACGCATCGTTCGCGGTCGCAATCGTCCGCACCACTTCCACCAGCTTCATCAGCGGCACGGGATTGAAGAAGTGCAGCCCCACGAACCGCTCCGGGCGCTTGGTCGCCCCCATCAGCTCGGTGATGGAGATGGACGAGGTGTTGGAGGCGAAGATCGCGTCCTTCTTCACCACGGCATCGACCGCCGCGTACATCTTCCTCTTTTCTTCAACGTTCTCGATGATGGCTTCGATCACCAGGTCGCAGTCGCGCAGGTCCTGGGCGTTGGTTGTCCCCTTGAGCCGCCCGCGGATCTCGTCCTTCTGCTGCGAGGTGATCGTGCCCTTCTCCGCGAACTTGGCCAGCGACTTCTCGATGCCGGCGAATCCTTTATCAAGGAACTTCTGCTCAACTTCCAGTACGGTCACGTCGAAAGCGGCCGTGGCCGTGACCTGAGCGATGCCGGAGCCCATCAGACCACAGCCGAGCACCCCGACTTTCTTTATTTCCATATGATTGCCTCTCACACTCGCAAATCAGAAATCACAAATCGCAAACCCTCCGTGCCTCCGTGGTGAGAACTACTGCAGGCCCTCTACGATAACCGCAATCCCCTGCCCGCCTCCAATACACGCTGTCGCCAGCCCATACTTTTTCTTCCGACGCCGGAGCTCGTAGAGCAAAGTGAGCACCAGCCGCGTGCCCGTTGCGCCCAGCGGATGCCCCAGCGCAATCGCGCCGCCGTTCACGTTGACTTTGCCGCGATCGAGGCCCAGCTCCTTCTCGACGGCGAGATATTGCGCCGCGAACGCCTCGTTCACTTCGATCAGGTCGATGTCGTCGAGCTTGAGCCCGGCTTTTTCCAGCGCAATGCGCGAGGCTGGCACCGGCCCGCGTCCCATGATCTTGGGATCGACTCCGGCGATGCCCCAGCTCACGATCCGCCCCAGCGGTTTGAGGCCGCGCTTCTGCGCGTCTTCGACGGACATGACCACCACCGCTGCGCCGCCATCCACAATGCCGCTGGCGTTCCCCGCGGTCACCGAGCCATTCTTCCCGAATGCGGGCTTCAGCTTGGCGAGACCTTCTATGGTGGTCTCGGGCCGGAGGTGGTCGTCTTTCTCGAACGCCTCGCCGGTGGGCTCGCCGCGACGATTCTTGAGCGCGACCGGCGTGATCTCTTCCTGCAGGCGGCACGCCTTCTGCGCCTCGCCCGCAAGGCGTTGCGAGCGCAATGCGAGCTCGTCCTGCATCTCGCGGGTGATGCCCTGCTGCTCGCCGTAAAGCTCGGCGGTGTTGGCCATGTAGAGTCCGCAGTAGGAATCGAGCAGCGCCACCATGAGCGAATCTTCGAGCTTGCCTTCGCCCAGGCCCACGCCCCAGCGCAGCCCGCGGACCACGTGCGGCGCCTGCGACATGGATTCCATGCCCCCCGCCAGCACCGTCCGCGCTTCGCCCAGCATGATCATCTGCGCCGCGCTCACGATGGCCTGCATGCCCGAGCCGCACAGCCGGTTGACCGTGAGCGCCGGGGTTTCGATCGGCAATCCCGCTCGCAGCGCCACGTGGCGCGCGCCGTAGAGCGCGTCGCCCGACGTCTGCTGCGCGTTGCCGATCACGCAGTGGTCGAACTCCTTGGGATCGAGCCCGGAGCGGCGAATCGCTTCCCGGCCCGCGATCGCGCCCAGTTCCATGGCGGTGAAATCGCGCAGCGCGCCGCAGTAGCGCGCCATGGGCGTGCGCGCGCCGCTTACGATGGCGATATCAGATGACTTCAGCATCGGGGTCACCACAAATAGCCGCAATGACGCGTTGCCAAACTCGCAAGTTTACAGCGGGGAAAGAGGAGCGGCAAGGACGCGGCAGACGAGTGCACGCCGTGGCGCGGGCTTGGAACCCTACCTGTCCCAGGAAAATTCAGCGGACGAACCGCCATCCGGCGCGAAATCATAGAAGGCCGCCAGAAAACGCAGATCGTCGAATATCTGTTGATCGTACCGGGCCCGGAGCTCGTCGCTGACAATGTTGTGAACTCCGCTGGGATCGTTTGCCAAGTCGAACAGGAGGCTCAGCTTGGGAGAATCGTAAGCAGCGTAGATAAAACGGCCGTCCCGGCTGAGGATGCCGTAAGCCGCCCGCGAATCCGAAGCCAGCAGCAGGTGGTCCCGATCGTAGCGATGCAATTCTTCCGCGGACGCCGTAAACAGCGGCCGGCCGAAGATGGGGTTCAACTCGATCGGCCGATGCCCGAGCAGATAATACAAGGAAGGGGTTATGTCAGTCAGAGCGGCGAGGCGGTTCTCGTCCCAAACCAGTTGTGTTCGCATGGCTCGGGGCAAGTGCACAATGAGCGGCACGCGCATGACTTCAGGAAACAAAATCGCGGAATGATTTCGCCGCACCAACCCAAAACCGGGAAGCTCGGCCGTGGCCTCGCCATGATCGGCGGTGACGATGATGATGCTGTTGTCATAGAGACCGCGGGATTTCAGGTACTGAAAAAATCCCCCCAAAAACTCATCTACCTGCCGCAGCTTGAAAGCGATGCGGTTGCTGAAGCCCGGTCGATTGCGCCAGTTGGCCGCCGTTCTCTCCGGCAGATTGTTCACGCCCAGTTCGTGAATATTCATCGGCTGGGTGTAGAACAAGACCGGCCGATCCTGCTGCCGGTGCGGGTCTTGGAGAAACGCCTCGAGCTGCTCGAGGGTGGAGGAAATTTCCATTTCCTGGAAACCCTTGTTGGCGTCCAGTTTGATGAGGTCATCTTCCGGTGACAACAGCTTTCTCAGGATGTGGTCATACGTGACCACGAGGTCGTAGCCGTCGGTTCTGGCCAGGGTTCGCAGGCTGTTCACATTGTCGAACGGCCGCATGTATCGCGAGTGCAACAGCAGAGCGCCCGACCAGATTGCCGGCTCCGAGAGCGAAGTTCCCGCGTACTGGGTGAAGGCTTTTCGCATCACCACGCTGTCGCGGGCCAGGGCGTCCAGATTGGGGGTGAAATCGACGGCGGGGTTGTAGGCCCCAAGATAGTCCGGCCGCAGCGAGTCAATCACGATGATGAAGATGTTGGGGCGCGCTCCCTGCGCGGGCTGCACACGCTCAACCAGGCGGAGTGGCGCTTTGGCCGGCGCGTGCCGGATGTTGGTGTATTGCCGGAGAATTCGGCAGCGCTGGTCGCACGAGCCGTCCACCTTGCTGTTGTAGATGTCCTCCACCAAGCCGAAAGAGGCATTCTGAGTTTCATAGGCCTGCAGGCTGCCCGTAACCTTCTCGGGCGTACCTCCCAGCGGCTTCGCCCAGACGAATGCCGACGCGTTCAACCCCCAGTAGAGGGAGCCTCCCACCAGCAAGATGGCACACATCGCGGAAACGGAGTAGTTCTTCCCTCGCGGCCACAGGACGTACATGACCACGCTCAGGATCATCCAGAAAAACAGATTAAAACTATGTTCCAGGAGCCCGTTCCAGTCGCGGCCGATGCACGCTGGCGCAAAGAGGGCCGTAATGAGCAACCCTGAGAAAATTGCGGGCAGCAGAAATTTTTGCCTGAGCCGTGCCGGCCACCGCCCGGCTGCAGGGCTGGCTGTCAGCAGCGGAGACA
>DATNJE010000029.1:0-2345 GCA_035604095.1 Terriglobales bacterium | reverse complement strand
GACGATGCCGGCGATGGCGCACCAGGTGCGCAGCGGGCTCATGGCTGGTCTCCGGTGGCGGAGGGTCCACGGGTCACGATGGCCACGCCGAAGCTGACCAGCAGGATCCCGATCCAGCGGCTGACGCTGACCTTCTCCCCGAGCAGCCAGACCGAGAGCAGCGCCAGCAGCACGTAGCCCAGTGAGGTGGCGGGTAGCACGTAAGTGAGGTCGGACCAGGAGAGCGCGCTCAGGTAGGCCGCGAAGAAGCCGAGCAGCAGCACGATTCCGAGGGCGACCCAGGGGTCGAGCACGGCGGCGAAGAGTTCGGTCCAGCGGGCGAAGGAAATGGCGCCCACGCGCCTCATGCCGTAGGAGAGGCTGATGTCGCCAAAGGAGGCGAAGATGATGATGGCGGCGAGGACGAGGTATTTGCGGGAGGTCACGAGTTTCGCATGGGGCTAACAACTGCAGATTCCTCGGGGCTAAAAGCCCCTCGGAATGACAATCAAAATAGGTAACACCCTGAATGCAAGCCTGAAGGCCTGCTCCACCCTTCCTCGCAACCCTAGACCTCGACGGTCTCGGCCGGGGTTTCGCGCTCGCTGGCAGGGGGCGCGGGCGCGGCGGGAGTCGCGCGCCGGTCTGCGACGTAGCGCTTGCGGGCGGAGCGTAGCTTGAGGAAGGCGCGGGCTTCCTTGTAGAGGCGCTTGCGCTCGCCGGAGTCGAAGAAGGCCTTGCGCACGATGCGGTACACGGCCTTGGGACGGAAGTAATACTCGTCGTAGAAGCGGTGGACGGCCTCGAGCACTTCCTCGCGCGGCAGCCCGGGATACTCGATGTGGGCAAGCTGGTGCCCGCCTTCGTCCACCATTTGCTGCTCGTTGACGATGAAGCCGTTCTTCTTGGCGAAATCGTAGAACTCGGTGCCGGGATAGGCGTGCGCCAGCGACACCTGGATGGTGTGGACGTCGAGCTGCTTGGCGAAGTTGATGGTCTGGCGGATGCTCTCGCGGGTCTCGCCCGGCAGCCCGAGGATGAAGTCGCCGTGGATCACCAGGCCGAGCTTGTGGCAGTCGCGGGTAAACTCCCGCGCGCGCTCGACGGTGGCGCCCTTCTTGATGTTCTTGAGGATCTGCGCATCGCCGGACTCGTAGCCGACGATGAGCAGGCGGCAGCCGGCTTCGCGCATGGCCTTCAGCGTCTCATAATCGGTGGTGACGCGCGAGGTGCACGACCAGGTAAGCCCCAGCGGCTTGAGCTTTTCGCACAGCTCGATGGTGCGCGCCTTCTGGATGTTGAAGGTGTCGTCGTCGAAGAAGAATTCCTTCACCCAGGGCCAGTATTCCTTGGCCTTGGCCATTTCGCGGGCGATGGCATCGCTGGAGCGCTTGCGCCAGGGATGCCCGCTCAAGGTCTGCGGCCACAGGCAGAAGGTGCACTGCGCCGGACAGCCGCGCGTCGAGTAGAGCGAGACGAACGGGTACAGCAGAAACGGCACATTGTAGCGTCGGATGTCGAGATCGCGGTGATAGATGTCGGTGACGTCGGGCAGGGCGTCGAGATCGTCCAACGGCGGCCGGTCGGGGTTGTGCACGATGCGGCCGTTCTGCCGGTAGGAGATGCCGAGAATCTCACTGAGCGGCTTGCCCTGGGCGAACTCCACGGTGGCGTAGTCGAACTCGCGGCGCACGATAAAATCAATCGCCGGGCAATCGCGCAGCGTCGGCTCCGGCAGCACCGTGACGTGCGGACCGACGAAGGCGATCTTCAGCCCGGGATGGGCTGCCTTCATGGCCTCGGCCAGCTTGCAATCGCCGGGAAAACCCGGGGTGCTGGTGAAGAGCACAACGAACTCGTAGTCCTTGGAGATCTCGACCGTCTCCTGCCAGGAGACGTGGTGCGGGCTGGCGTCGAGCAGGCGCGAGCCTTCCAGCATGCCGGCGGGATACGCCAGCCATACCGGGTACCAGTAGGATTCGATCTCGCGGGTTGCGGGCCAGCGTGAACTGGCGCCGCCATCAAAATTCTCGAAGGAGGGCGGGTTCAGGAACAGGGTCTTCAGAGGCATGCGATGCTCAATAGTACCATCCGCCAGGGGAGTTCCGGGAAGCTGCGCGTTATCACAGAGATGCGCTCACCCCCCGTTAGAATTACGGTAAGCGCAGAAGCGGGAAAGGTCAATAGCGGCGCAGCCGGCTGCGGCCAGGTTCCTCGGCAGCTACTGTGAGCAAGCGAGTTGCGTTATACTGGCCACCTTTTGGCACCAGCCTCTGAGTGGGACCGCCAGCCGCGGGCCGAGCAGGAGATGGGTTTGTGAAGCTGTTCCGGCGTCTTGCCATGTACATTACCAGCCAGCATCCCGA
>DATNJE010000028.1:0-11584 GCA_035604095.1 Terriglobales bacterium | reverse complement strand
GAGCAGATCTCCAGGTGGATGTCGCTTTTGTGCGTGGAACGCGTGGTGAACGTGTTCCCACAGGCGCAGGTGACCCGCACCTCGCGGTACATGGGATGAATGCCGGCCTTCATAGCTTGTCCCAACCTCTCTCCCGGAATTATAGATTCTACAGGACTGCCCGCGGATGCAGCAAACCGAGGAGATTTGCGTTTGGCGATTTGTGATTGTCAGTTCGTCCGCGCCAAGTCGCAAATCACAAATCAGAAATCACAAATAACGCGATGCCCCAACAACACGAAAGCCCCGGCTCGAGCAAGGAGCGCGGGGCCGGCCAGAGGCTGTTTGTGGGACTACTTACGGTTAACTGCCTTCTTGAGTTCGGCCCCTGCGGTGAACTTCGCCACCCGCTTGGCAGCGATCTTGATGGGTTTGCCGGTTTGGGGATTGCGGCCGGTGCGGGCTTTGCGTTGAGACGTGGAGAACGTCCCGAAGCCCACCAGCGTCACGCGGTCGCCCTTTTTCAAGGACGTGGTGATGCAGTTGACGGTCGAATCCAGCGCTGTGGAAGCCTGGGTCTTGGTGATCCCAGCCTCCCCAGCAATCTTGTCCACGATATCAGCCTTATTCATGTGGTCTGCCTCCAGGCAGCTTAGAGTCAATCGCGTTTTTAGCCCGTGTTCATCGGGCTTGTCAAGCCAAGGAGCGGTGGAAATCCGCGTAGAGTGCGGCTTTTCGGGAATTTTTTTCCGTGGATTCCGGTTTTTGCACAGCTTCCGTGGCAATTCTGAGACCCCGCCGCGTCTTCTTCTTCCACAGCTCTCCACAGCCCACCCCAGTTGCAGCCGCGGGCGGCGCGCGCTACAGTCGAGAGAAGCTCTTCTCCGAGGTCCCCGAGTGAACTCCACCGAAACGCTCTGCTCCGTCTGCGGCGGTACTGGCTGGAAGGAAGTCGGGCCCGATCCCAAGGCCCGCCAGGTCGCGCGCTGCGATTGCGCGCTCTCCGGACGCGTGCAGCGTCTGATCGTCCAGGCCCGCATTCCCGCGCGCTATGAGCACTGCGAGTTCTCCGAGTTCAGCACCGACTTTCCCGGCGCCGATGGCGCGCTGGAGCGGGCCAAGCTGGTGGCCGAGCGCTTCGTCGCCGGCTATCCGGTAGAGAACGACGGCCGCGGCCTGCTTATCGTGGGCTCGGTCGGCGTGGGCAAGACGCACCTCGCCGTCGCCGTGCTCAAGGACCTCCTGCGCAAGGGCGTTCCCGGCCTGTTCTGCGACTATCGCGACCTGCTCAAGCAGGTGCAGAACTCCTACAATCCCTCGGTCCAGACCACGGAGATGCAGCTCCTGCGGCCCATCTTCGAAACTGAAGTAGTGCTGCTGGACGAGCTGGGCGCGGTCAAGCCGACCGAATGGGTGTGGGACACCGTCAGCCACGTGCTGAACACCCGTTACAACGACAAGCGCACCACAATCATCACCACCAACTTCCCCGACCTGCCGCCTGCTACCACGAAGCCTGACGATGAACCAGTTGACAGGTTTAGGGCTAAGAGAGTCGCCCGCGAAGAAACCCTCGGCGACCGCATCACCGAACGCATGCGCTCGCGCCTGCACGAAATGTGCAAGAAGATCGAGATCACCGGCAAGGACTTCCGCCAGAACGTGAAGAGCGCCAGCTTTAGGTAGAACCCACCACGGAGCCACGGCGACACGGAGACACGGAGAGATTAAAGCTATCTCACAAATGGCCCGGCAGGGCATCTTGGGGATGGCAGATATAATCGGCTGTTATCGACAGCAACAGTGTAAGCGGCGTCCATGCGGAGCATAATGCAGCAGAGGCACTGGCATGACCGCGTTTAAGAAGGGTTGGCTCCTCAGGGGCACAATCTACAGCGACGAAGGGTTTTCGGTTGGAATCGAAGGCCGCTCGCACCTGGTGTATCGGAGTCGCGGCAAAAAGATGACGATTGCCGGTGAGCTACTCGCGAATGGGAGTTTTGCCGGTTATCTGGTCAATACGAAAAGTTGGGACGACGGGACACCGGTTGCGACGTTTGAGCAGGAGCAGATAGTCAACAACATCAAACGGGCGTTCGCGTCACAGGGACAGGAGGCTGATTTCGACTGATCCGGCGTTAGATCCCCATTCCCTCTGTGTCCTCTGTGGTTAAATCCTCTTGTGCTTTCGCTTGAATTCCTGCCCGAGCGCGATGCCGAGTTCTTCGCCGCCATCCCCGCGGCGCCGGCCGTCTTTCTGCTCCGCGCCGGCGACCCTCAAGCCGAGCCCTACGTCTCAAAGACCACAAACCTGAAGCGACGTCTCACGCGCCTGCTCTCCGCGCCCGAGGAACGCGCGCGACGGCTCACCCTGCGCGACCGCGTACGGCACGTGGAATACCAGCTCACCGGCTCGGACTTCGAATCGGGCTTGCTGCTCTATCGAACGGTGCGGCGCGTTTTCCCGCAGAGTCATCGCGACCGGCTCCGCCTGCGTTTCGCCCCGCTGGTGAAGTTCAATCTGGATAATCCCTGGCCGCGCGCCTACATCACCCAACGCATCACCGGCCTGCGCGGGAGTTCGGTCTATTACGGACCGTTTCCCACCCGCACCGCCGCCGAGAAGTTCCTGAACGACTCGCTCGACCTGTTCAAGATCCGCCGCTGCGATTTCGAGATCCATCCCGACCCCGCCTACCCGGGCTGCATTTATTCCGAGATGAAGATGTGCTTGGCGCCCTGCTTCGCGGGCTGTACCGAGGAGCAATATCGCGGTGAGGTCGGTCGGGTGCGCGCCTTCCTCGATAGCGGCGGCCAATCTTTGGTGCGCGAGCTTTCCGAGCAGCGTGAACAGGCTTCCGCCGGCCTGGAATTCGAGCAGGCGGCGACGCTGCACGCACGCATTGAGAAGATCACCGCCGCCACGCGTTTGCCGGAGATCGTGCGTCGCCTCGACCTCCTGGGTGGCGTGGTCGTTCAGCCTGCAGCAGAGGCCGGCGCAGTGGCGCTGTTCAAATTCCAGCGCGGCGTTCTGGCCGAGCCGGTGCCCTTTCCCGTCCAGCAAGGGGAAGGCAAGCCGCAGTCGATGGAATCGCGGATCCAGGAGACTCTGGCCGGTGTCGAGCCGACGACCCGAGCTTCCGCGGTCGAGGTCATGGAGAATCTCGCAATTCTGAAGCGCTGGTACTACCGCTCCGTCAAGGTCGGAGAAATTTTCTTTGCCGACGAACACGGCGAACTGCCCCTGCGCCGGCTCGTCCGCGGCATCTCTCGCGTTTTCCGCGGCGAGAAGGCGGAGACCGATCCGCTGACTACGGCTGCTCGCGAGTATTGGCTGTCGAGAACGCGGGAAACCAGCTCTTAGCTATTGGCTCTTGGCTTTTAGCTCTTGGCCCTGATCCGCGTTCATCCGCGTGTATCCGCGGCGGAAAGGCTTTCCCGCCTTTTCCGGAACACCACCTGTATTCCCTCCCGCCATTTCTCGCCGATCCCCACCAGCTCGCACTTGATCTCCGGCGTGATGTAGCGCAGCAGCGTGTCAGTGGCGGGGTGGACGCGCAGGGCGGGCGCGACCAGTAGCAGCAGTGGCGGCGTGGGCGCGATCTCGATCCCGGGGAAATAGCCGAACTTCTGGAACTCGCCGCGCGCGCGGTGCCACTCGACGTGCGCCCAGTAATCGAGCCCCTGCAGCGGCAGGTGGATGTCCTCGTCGGCCTTGAGTTCCACCACCGCCAGCCGCCGTTCGCGGGTGAGCGTCAGCACGTCGATCATCGCCCGGTCGGACGCCGAGAACGCCGGCACCTGCGAGTACACGCAGGCGGGATCGAGCCGCGAATCCAGCACGCTCACGTCGCGCGCCACCAGCGACTCCAGCCAGCGCTCCGGCTGAATCCGCCACAACGGATTCGCCCGCTGCCCGTCCGGACGCCGCGCTGCCCTGACGGCGCGCACGAATCCGGCGAACTCGGCGGCATTCTCTTCGGTCAGCGCGGCCTGATAGGGGCCGGCGCCGAAGACGATCTCTTCCACGTTGCGGAAGCCCGGAGCCTGCGCCACCTGTGCCCGCGCGAATTCCAGCCCGCAGAAGCGAAACGCCAGCTCGGTCGGGGAGAGCACGCGGACCTCGGCTTCCGGCGCCAGCTCCGCGACGCGTGCGATGGCCCCCGCGAACCGCGAGCGTACCATCGGCTCATCCGGCGCGCGCACCAGACGGGTGGCGATGTTGCCGCGATCGCGGCAGTCCACCAGTTCGATGGAGCCTTCGCGTTCGTCCAGTTCGTACAGCTCGAATCTGGCCGCCTGGTGGTTCAGGAGCGCCATGCGCTCGCGCGCAATGGCCGACCGGCCTGCCGGGATAAGCAGTTTGAGCCCTTCCACCAGCGCCCGCGACTGGCTGCGGCAGGCATCCAGCCAAAGCAGGCCGAAGGTCACGCTGGCGTCGATGGCGCCCTGCGTCTCCTGGTCGTTCACGCCCAGAACCGCCCAGCAGGAGTTGCCGCGCCGCAGTTCGCCGCGCGTGTAGACCGGCCCGAAGGAGCGCTCGAGGTCGGCGGCGGTGGTCAGTCGGCCCGGGGTGAAGTCGGGAAAGCTGTGCTCGAGCACGCGCCCGAGCAGCCGCTGGTAGCTGGCGCGCGCCGCTTTTTTCGCCGTGGGCGTGCGCCGGTCGCGGTTGCGGCTGATTTCCTGACTTCGATGTCCAGAATGCGGCGCACGGTGTTGCGTTCATCCGACCAGAGGTGCAGCAGGCACTTGCCGTGCTCGGCGTTGCAGGCATACTTCGCCGTGGTGAAGTCGAAGATCACCTCGCCGCCTTCGACCACCACCGCCTCGGGCGATTCAGCCAGGAAGTCCTGCAATGACCGGGTTAGGGCGTCGCCGTCCATCGCCCGCCGATTATAGGCGTGAGCCCGCCACGGTGACGCAAGGACATGTGTGTACCAAATCAGGAGGCCCGCCCTCCGCCACCACAAAGGTAACCCCGGTATCGACAGGCGAGTATGTGATAATCAACGGTGGGTCACGTCTTGGGTCTTCTTTTCCCCTCAGGCATCTAATTTTGCAGATGGATAACAACAAGTTCTTCTTTCAGCGCTACGGGCTCGCCGACCAGGATCTGGAGCGGTATCTGGCGGCGGCGCTTTCAGCGGGTGGCGACTTCGCCGACCTCTACTTCGAATACCAGTATTCGACCTCGATCAGCGTGGACGAATCCATGGTCAAGTCGGCCACGCAGGGCATCTCCGCCGGTTGCGGGGTGCGCGTCATCTCCGGCGAGCGCACGGGATATGCCTATACCGGCGAGCTCGCGCCGGAGCGCATCCTGCACGCGGCGCGCACCGCGGCCCTGATCGCCAGCGGCCCGTCGAAGACGCCCATCACCGGCTTCAAGCCGGAGGCGATGCGCAGCCTCTATCCGGCCACGCCCTCGGTGGACGCGGAGATGGCCTCCAAGCTCGACCTGGTGCAGCGCGCCGACCGCGCCGCCCGCGCCTACGATCCGCGCATCGCGCAGGTGCGCGTCAGCTATGCCGACGAACTGCGGCACGTCCTGGTGGCCGGCTCCGACGGCTCCATGGCAGCCGACGTCCAGCCGATGGCGCGCATGAACGTGTTCTGTATCGCCAAGAATGGCGCCGACGGCAACTCCGCCCGCGGCTCGACCGGCGGCGGCGGACGCGTTGCCCTCGATTTCTTCCTGAGCGAAAAAACCCCCGAGCACTTCGCCACCGAAGCCGCTCGCCAGGCCATCATCCAGCTCGACGCGCGCCCCACGCCCGCCGGCGAGATGGAAGTGGTGCTCGGTCCGGGCTGGCCCGGCATCCTGCTACACGAAGCCATCGGCCACGGCCTCGAAGCGGACTTCAACCGCAAAGGCACGTCCGCCTTTACCGGACTGGTCGGCAAGCGCGTGGCCAGCGAGAAATGCACGGTGGTGGACAACGGCACGCTGCCCTCCCGCCGCGGCTCGCTCAACGTGGACGATGAAGGCTCGCCCACGCAGAACACCGTGCTCATCGAGAAAGGCATCCTCAAGCAGTACCTGAGCGACAAGCTGTCGTCGCGGCTCATGGGAATTCCCGATACCGGCAACGGACGCCGCGAGAGCTTTGAGCACATCCCCATGCCGCGCATGACCAACACATACATGCTCGCCGGCGAGGACGACCCCGCCGACATTCTCCGCTCGGTGAAATACGGCATCTACGCCAAGAACTTCGGCGGCGGGCAGGTGGACATCACCAACGGCAAGTTCGTTTTCTCCGCCTCCGAGGCCTACCTGATCGAGGATGGCCAGGTGACGGCGCCGCTCAAGGGCTGCAGCCTGATCGGCAATGGCCCGGACGTGCTTACCCGCGTTTCCATGGTCGGCAACGACCTCGCGCTCGACGAAGGCGTTGGCACCTGCGGCAAGGATGGCCAGTCCGTTCCCGTGGGCGTCGGTATTCCCACGTTGAAGGTGGACCGCATCACGGTGGGCGGAACAAAATCGTAACTTCTTTCGCCGCGGATGCACGCGGATCAACGCGGATAGGATCTTGTTTTTGCTGACTGCTGAGTGCTGAATGCTAAGTACCGATCTCGAAACTCGAAACTCGAAACTTGAAACTGATCTCAAGCAACTCGCCCACGACGTGGTCCGCCGCGCCATGGCCGGCGGCGCCAGTGCCGCGGAAGCCGTGGTGCACGATGGCTCGGAGTTCTCCACCGTGGTGCGGCTGGGCGAGGTCGAGACCCTCAAGGAAGCCGGCTCGCACGCCATGGGGCTGCGGGTGTTCTTTGACCGGCGCTCCGCCAGCACGCATACCAGCGATCTCTCCGCCGACGGCCTCCGGCAACTGGTGGAAGGCGCGCTGGCGCTGGCGCGGCTTACCTCCGAAGACCCGCACTCCGGCCTGCCGGAGCCAGAGCTGTTTGGGTCCGCATCCGGCGATCTGCAACTCTACTTTGACGACGTGTACTCGCTGCCCACCGAGGAACGCATTGCCCGCGCGCGCCGCGCCGAGGCCGCCGCGCTCAGCGCCGATCCGCGCATTCGCAACTCCGAAGGCGGCTCGTTCGATGCAGCCAACAACCATAAAGTGATGGTGAACTCGCTGGGATTCACCGGCGAATACAAGAGTTCGTACTGCTCACTCGCGGCGGTGCCGATAGCGCAGATCGAAGACAGCCCCATGCAGCGCGATTACTGGTTTTCGGTGGCGCGCACTCTGCGCAAGCTCGATTCGCCGGAGCACGTGGGCCGCATAGCCGCCGAGCGCGCGCTGCGCCGCCTGGGCGCTCGCAAGGTCAAGACGGCGCGCGTGCCCGTCATCTTCGATCCCATGGTGGCGCGCTCGCTGCTGGATACGATCTCGCAGGCGGTGAACGGCGACGCCATCTATCGAGGTGCGTCGTTCCTCGCGGGCAAGCTGGGCGAAAAGATCGCGGGCGAGAACGTCACTGTCATCGACGACGGCATCATGCCCGGCGGCTTCGGCACCAGCCCCTTCGACGATGAAGGCGTGCCCACGCAGCGCACCGTCGTCATCGAGCGCGGCGTCCTGAAATCATATCTGCTGAACACCTACACCGCGCGCAAGCTCAGCCTCAAGACCACCGGCAACGCCGCCCGCGGGCTGGCCGGCACTCCCGGCATCAGTTCCGGCAACTTCTTTCTCCAGCCCGGCACGCGTTCGCCGCTCAAGATCATGGCCGACGTGCGCCAGGGCCTTTACGTCACCGAGTTTCTCGGCTTCGGCGTGAATCTCGTCACCGGCGACTACTCCCGCGGCGCCAGCGGGCTGTGGATCGAAGACGGCGAGCCCGCCTATCCTGTCGAGGAGATCACCGTGGCCGGCAGCCTGCGCGACATGCTCAACAATATCTCCGAGATCGCGACCGACCTGGAATTCCGCGGCTCGACCGCCGCTCCCACACTGCGCATCGACGGCATGACGGTGGCTGGAGAATAGGCTCTTGGCTTTTAGCTTTTGGCTTTAGCTAAGAGCCAAGAGCCAAAAGCCATAACTGGTTTCACCTACGACTTTCCACGTTTCACTTACCACTTCCGAGTAAAATCAAAACCATGTCCGCCGCCGAGAAGCCCTCGGAGACTCCCTTCTCTCCCGCTGCGCCCGGCGATTCGCCGGGACCGTGGCGCGCCGTTGTGGCTGGCGTGGCGGTTCTCGCCGTCATGCTTGGGCTGTTGGTCTGGCTTGGCGGCGGCAAGCGCTCCGTTTCGCGGGCGCCCAATCCCTACGCCGACAAGGTCCAGATCTCGAACGTGAAGATGGCAGCGGCGCAGAACTTCGTGGGCGGCACCGTCACCTATGTCGAGGGCAGAATCACCAATACCGGCGCCAAGACCGTCAGCGGCGCCGTCGCCGAGGTCCTGTTCCGCAACTCGCTGGGCGAAGTAGTGCAGAAGGAACAGATTCCCATCCGCGTGCTGGTGTTCCAGGGACCGGACCGCGACATCCTCGACCTGCGCAGCGCGCCGCTGAAACCCGGCGCCAGCGCCGATTTCCGCCTCACCATCGAAGGCAGCATCTCCGCCGACTGGAACCAGGGATTTCCCGAAGTGCGCATCGCGAGCGTGAGCACTACGTGAATTGATCCATTGATTCATTGATTCATTGGGCCGGTCCTCAATGATTCAATGAATCAATGAGTCAATGGCTCAATTAGAATCCCTGTCATGGCCGAGAGCAAAGCTGTCCGCCTCACCGAGGCGGTCAAAGCGGCGGGTTGAGCTTCCAAGCTGAGTCCGGCGGCGCTGGACACGGTGCTTGGGAAATTAGCCCGGCAACAGGACTCCAACGTTCTGGTCGGCTTCGATTTCGCCGACGACGCCGGAGTGTATCTGATCGCGCCCGACACCGCCCTCGTTCAGACCGTCGATTTCTTCACCCCCATCGTGGATGACCCCTACACCTTCGGGCAGATCGCCGCCGTAAACGCGCTCAGCGACGTCTACGCCATGGGCGGGCGCCCGCTCAGCTCGCTCGCGCTCGTCTGCTTCCCCGATAAAGGCGATCTCGAGGTGCTGGAGCGCATCCTTGCCGGCGGGCTCTCGAAGATGGTCGAAGCCGGCTGCACCGTGATCGGCGGCCACTCCATCCGCGATGAGGAGATCAAGTTCGGCTACTCCGTCACCGGCACCATCCACCCGCAGCGCGTGCTCGCCAACCGCGGCGCCCGGCCCGGCGATGCGCTGCTCTTCACCAAAGCGCTCGGCACCGGCGTGATCTCGACCGCCATCAAGCGCGGCAAAGCCGAGCCCGGGTGGATCGACGCGGCCGTCCGCTCCATGACCACGCTGAACAAGGCCGCCGCCGAGGTGATCACGGATGGCTCGCGTGGCGAAAGAACGTTCGCCGTCCACGCGCTTACCGACATCACCGGCTTCGGGCTTATCGGCCACGCGAGAGAGATGGCGCTGGCCTCTGGCGTCAGCCTGCGCCTGCGCGCCTCGGCGGTGCCGCTGCTTGCGGGCGCGCTCGAATGCGTGCGCGCCGGCTACATTCCCGGCGGTCTGAAAGCGAATCGCGAATTCGCCGAATGCCTGGTGGGATACGACGATGGCATCCCCGACGATCTCAGGACCATGCTCTTCGACCCGCAAACCGCCGGTGGGCTGCTGATCTCGGTCGCGCCTGAAGACGCGGTCGACCTGGAACGCGCCCTGGCCGCCGCCGGCGTCGCTGCGGCGCGCATCGGCGAAGTCCTGCCCGAGGCCAAGCCGCTGATGCAGGTGAGCCGGTAATCGGGTGATTTGGCCATCGGGTGATCGGGTGATCTCCAACACCGGCTTCCAATGACCCGATGACCCGATCTCCCGATGACCCGATTTCGGTTGTGGTACCGTAGGCACGAGGAAACCCCATGGCCGCCCCCCCGTATCCATCTCCCATGCTGGCCCACCACATGGTCACCACTGCCTTTGTACTTGACGATTACCGCATTGTGCGCAACCTGGGCGTGGTGCGCGGGATCGTGGTGCGCTCGCGCTCCATTTTCGGGACGCTCGGCGCTAGCCTGCAGACGCTGGTGGGCGGCAACATCACGCTGTTCAGCAAATTGTGCGAGCAGACTCGCGGCCATGCCTTCGACCTGATGCTAGAGCACGCCGCCGCGCTCGGCGCCAATGCCGTGATCGGCATGCGCTACGACGCGACCGAAATCATGAACGGAGTGACCGAAGTGCTGGCGTATGGGACGGCGGTGGTGGTGGAGAAGGTGAAGTGAGTGGGAAGTGAAAGGTGTCCTGATTAGGTAATTGGGAAATTTGGTAATTGAGTAATTGGAAACCCGCACACCGTTCTTCAATTACCCAATTACCAAATCTTCCCGCTTCCCCCTACCCACTGCTCTTCGAAATCTTCTCTCCCCTGAGCTGCCGTATGAGAATCCGCACCAGCATGCCGTCGAACTGCACGCCGCTCATGGCTTCCAGTTCGGCGATGGCTTCTTCCTGGGTCCTGATGGCGGCGTACGCGCGCTCGGTGGTCATATCCACGTAGGCTTCGGCGACGGAGATGATGCGCGATCCCAGCGGAATCTCCTCTCCGCGCTGGCCATTGGGATAACCCGAGCCGTCGAAGCGCTCGTGATGGTGCAGCACCATGAGCCGCGCCCGCTCGCGTCCGGGGATGGCATCGACGATCTGCGCCCCCACCAGGACGTGCTTCTTCATCAGTGCGAACTCATCGTCGCTCAGCGGGCCGGGCTTGTTGAGGATCCTCTCCGGAATGATGATTTTGCCCACGTCGTGCACGCGCGCCGCGAACACCAGGTCGATCATCTCCTCTTCCGACAGCATGAGCTCGTGCCCGATGGCCTCGGCGAAGCGCGCCACCGCGTCGCCGTGTCCGGCGGAGTACTCGCGGGTCTCAGCCGCGCGCGTCAGGGTGCGCAGCGCCTGCATCAATCCCTGTCGATCGCCGGCCTGCCCCACCGCGCTGCCCAGCTTCTTGAGCGTGCCCACCAGTTCGTCGGCGGCTTCCGGACCCGGGTTCTCCCGGCGCAGGAATCCGTCCACGTAGGCGGTGACCAGTTCCCGCTGTTCCAGCAGGTGTTGGCTGTCGACGAACTCCTCCGCCATGGAGACCCGGTCGCCGCCTTCTTTTTTCGAGATGTACATGCCGGCGTCGGCCACCCGCAGGATGTCTTCCACCTGGGCGCCATGCAGCGGATAGGTCGCCACCCCGAAGCTGCCGGTGATTTTCATCTGGCTGAGCATGGGGTCGGTGGAGATCCACAACCGCAGGCGCTCGGAGAGGACCTGCGCCTGCTCCAGACCGGTCTCCGGCATGAGGATGACGAACTCGTCGCCGCCATAGCGCGCCACCACATTCGACTGCCGGCTCTTCTGCTCGAGCACCCGCCCGATGCGCGCCAGCACCAGGTCGCCCTCCAGGTGGCCGAGCGTGTCGTTGATGTCCTTGAAGCGGTCCAGGTCCACCATCACCACGGAGAACGGCCTGCCCGAGCGCGAAGCGCGCTTCCACTCCGCCTGCACCGACTCCAGGAAGAACCGCCGCGTCTTGATGCCGGTGAGCGAATCGGTGATGGCCTGCGTCTGCATCTTCTGGAAGACGAACGCGTTGTGCAGCGCGGTGGCCAG
>DATNJE010000027.1:0-4654 GCA_035604095.1 Terriglobales bacterium | reverse complement strand
AGCACCGCGTCCTGCGCGAGGGCTCACCTTACGTCGTCTAGTTCGTCCCCGTGAAAACAAGGCGGGTCATTCAACTCATTCTCGCCATTGCGCTGGTGGCGGCGGCCCTGCGGCTGGGACTGATCTACCACGAGCGCCACGCTCCCAGCCCTGCCGCGCAGCCGACGGCGGTGCTCGATCCCGATTACTACGTGGTCCCCAAGAAGGAGCACGCGTACGACCTGAAGACTGCGCGTGCGGGAATGGTGGGACATCCGGCCTGGGTCCGCGAAGGCTACAAGTTCACGGACTACCACTATGACCCGGGCGCGCGGCACGCCGACTTTGCGCATCCTGCCGGGCTGCTGCTGCCGCTCGAGCAACTCGATGTGCGGGACGTCGTACAGACACTACCGCCCGCGGCGGGCGAACTGCCGCAAATCGTGGCCGTGTTCGAGCGAGGCGGCCAGGAGTTTGCCGTTCCCATCGGGGCTCACCGCGGCGAGGATTACACCCTCTACGCCGACGACATGCTGTTCTTCGAAGATCCGCACCAGCTCTATCGTCACTGGGCGCCGGAGGTGTGGCAGGCCGTCGACCGCCACCAGGTGCTGCCCGGCATGAACGAGATCCAGGCTTCGTTTGCGCTGGGTATGGGTATCCCGCAGCCGGCGGGCGATCAGCCGGGTAAGACCGTCGTCTATCCCAACGGCGGCAGCCCGATCACCGTCATCTTCCGCGCCGGCAAGGCCGCGGAGATCAGTCCGGCAAGCGCGTCGGCGCCCCGCTGACGTCCTGATTACTTCAGCAGCGGCGATTCCACGCTGGCGGGTTTGTCTTCTTCTACCCGAATCTTGCCGGTCTCGTCGGTGTAGAAGGCGCGGTGTTCGGGGTCGAACTGCTTGGGAACCAGCGCCAGCCAGAAAGCTTCGGGCTTGCCGTGGAATTGCACGGTGTAGGCGCCGCGCTCGGTGGCGGCCATGCGCTTGGTGAAGGAGCCGGAGTGAACCAGCTCCGCCAGCGAGGTGGCGTATTCGCCGTGCTTTTTCTTGTATTGCCGTTGCGCATAGGCCACCGTGCGCAGGTAGCCCAGGCTGACGGTTTCATCTTGGGAACGGGCCAAGGCGGCAGCCTGGCCACCCGTTTGCGCCATGACAGCCATCGAGACAGCGGCGATTGCCAGTAAAACGACGGGAATTCTCTTACGCATCCGGGAATCTCCCTGTTTGTGACCAAAGGACAGGCACCAAAGCATGAACCGGTATCGTACTCCGTGCTTTCCCTTTTGCTCAAACGCAGCTATTCTGGGCCCAGAAAATAAAGCAGCTAAGGAAGTATTGTATGAAACCGGCTCCAGCCAAGAAACCGCGTATCCGTATCGCCGTTCTGGAAAGTGATCCCCTGCGCTTCGTGGGTTTCCGCGCGCTATTTGACACCGAATCCGACCTCGAGATCCTGGCGTCGAGCATTCCCGAGGTGCCAACGCTGGGCAGCGTGGACCTGGTTCTGCTGGGCAGCCGCAACGGCGTGAACCTGTTCGACACCATGGCCGGGCTAAAGGCGTCGCGCCCCGACCTGAAGATCATCGTGACCGGCTCGGGCGCCGATGACGAGACCATCCTGAAAGCGCTGGCCGCCGGCGCCAAGGGATACGTGGATGAGGCGGCCGCGCCACTCGAGTTCGTGCAGGCCATCCGCATGGTGAACCAGGGATCGGTGTGGGCGCCCCGCCGGGTGCTCTCCACGTTCATCGAGCGCGTCACCACCTCGCCGGGACGCATCTTCCCAGCCGGCCGCGTCACCTTCACCGAGCGCGAGAAGGAAGTGCTCGAGCTGCTGGTTGCCGGGCGTTCCAACAAAGAGATCGGTTCGGCTCTGGGCATCGAGGAGCGCACCGTAAAAGCCCACGTCGCCAAGCTGATGCGCAAGGTCGGGGTGCAGAACCGCATCGCGCTCTCGGTACACGCCATCACCCATAACCTGGTAACGGCGAAGTAATCACCTAATACACGGCAATTCTTAAGACGGGCCGCAGGGCCCGTTTTCTCTTTGGGCGCCGCTACAATCGGCGATCGCCCGGTGTCCCGATGGCCCGACGGCTGGTTACCAGCGGACGCTGTCCTTCGGTGACGTTGTGCGATTCTGGCCTTGAACGCATACTGTACTCACCTACCACAGAACCTGGGAGACCGGGGTTGAAGTCATAACGAAAGTTATGGTTTCAGCCCCGAAAATTTTTGCCGGCGAAGGCGCAGCCGCCCCTTCTTGCATCTAAAATACAAGAATCAAGTCAATCGCTGTTCGTCTCTCGGGACCCGCGCCCCTTCGTCGACCGCTTTGGTCTAAACATTCCATTGCAAAAGGTAAGGAGAACGATGAAAAAGCTTCTGGTTCTCGTGGTAGTAGCAAGTTTCGCCAGTGCCGCCTGGGCGGCCGGCGAGCGCGACAAGGTAACGGACCGGGTCGAGGGCGCCGCCAGCGTTCTGGATGAGATCATGGCCGCCCCCGACAAGGGCATCCCCGAAGAAGTGATCGGTTCGGCACAGTGCATCGCCATCGTGCCGTCGCTATTGAAGGGCGGTTTCATCGTGGGCGCCGCTTACGGCAAGGGCGTGGTCACCTGCCGTACCGACAAGGGCTGGAGCGCGCCCGCTTGCTTCCGCGTGGAAGGCGGGAGCTTCGGATTGCAGATCGGCGGCCAGGCGGTGGACCTGGTCATGCTGGTGATGAACGAGCACGGCATGCGCAACCTGCTCTCCAGCAAGTTCAAGATCGGCGCTGACGCCTCGGCCGCCGCCGGTCCGGTGGGACGGCACGCGGAAGCCGCCACCGACTGGAAGATGCGGGCGGAGCTGCTCACCTACTCGCGGGCGCGCGGCCTGTTCGCCGGCATCTCCCTCAACGGCGCGGTGATAAAGCAGGACCGGGATGATACGCGCGACTTCTACGGGCGCATGGTGTCGTTCCGCAGCATTCTGAACGGGCTGGTCCCGCCTCCGGCCGGGTCCGAGCCTTTGCTCAGGGCCGCGGCCAAGTACGCTGGGACTGCGCCGGCCAAGACGACCGCGAGCGACGTGACGCCGGCCCCGGGCGATTCGGCGCAGCCGAAATAGCGTCGCAGTCACAAGCCGTGAGTCGCGAGCAGAACCATCGGCTCGCGACTTGCGGCCCATGACGCGCGACCGACGGATACGCCGTCCCGTTTGACAACAAATTTTCCCCGATGCTACCGTCCTGCTTCCTTCCTCATGCGCTACCGACTCGAGTATGCGCCGGTATGGCTGTTGGTGCGGACGCTGGCGGTGGCGCCGGCGTCCGTGGCGCGTGCGTTCGGGATCATGCTGGGGCGGATGGTGTACCTGCTGCACGGACGGCTGCGGCGCGTTGGCATGCGCAACCTGCAACTCGCCTTTCCCCAGATGCCTGCCTCCAAACGCCGCCGCATCCTGCGAGGCGTGTTCACCAGCCTGGGCCGGGAGCTCGGCGATTTTTGCCGCCTCCCGCGTTACCGCCGGGAGAACATCTCGCAGCTCGCCATTTACGACGGCTTTGAGAATTTCGAGCGCGCCCAGGCCCGCGGGAAGGGCGTGCTGTTCCTGACGGCGCATTTCGGGGGATGGGAGATCAGCTCGTTCATGCATGCGCTTCACGGCCATCCCCTGCACATCCTGGTGCGGCCGCTCGACAATCCCTACCTCGACCGCCTGGTCGCCCGCTATCGCACGCTCAGCGGCAATCGCACCATCCCCAAGCAGGATTTCGCTCGCAGCATGCTGGCGGCGCTGCGCGCGGGGGAAACCGTCGGCATCCTCATGGACCAGAACATGACGCCGGAACAGGGCGTGTTCGTGGATTTTTTCGGCATCCCCGCCTGCACCTCCACCCTGATGGCGCGCATGGCACTGCGGACGGATGCCGCCGTTGTCCCCGGTTTCTGCCTGTGGGACCCGGCGCTGCGGCGTTATCGCGTGCGCTTCGAACCGGCGGTGGAAACCATCCGCACCGGCAATGAGCAAGCTGACATCGTGGCCAACACTGGTGCCTACGCTAAGGTGATTGAGGATTACGCCCGCCGCTATCCCGACCAGTGGCTTTGGGTGCACCGTCGCTGGAAGACCAGGCCGCCGGGAGAGGCGTCGCTGTATTGAGCTTCATTGTGCGGTTGACACTGTGCCCCTTCCGGAGTAGCGTGACCTCTCGATTCCAAGGGAAAACTATGCCGACTGTGCTTGAGAATACCCGCTCGCCCATTTCTTTGCCGCTGGCGACGGCCCTGTTGTTATTCATTTCCTTGTTCTGCGCCAGCTTGTGCGCGCAGACCGCCGACACCACCGCCGCCGCTTCGGGCGTTCGCGGCATGCACGTCCTGGGACTGGAAGGTGTGAAGCGCAATCACCACGGCACCCTCACCGTCCAGCCCAGCGGCCTTAATTTTGATGCCAAGGGCGCGCGCGGCGTCATCGCCGTCGCTTCCATTCAAGACGTCTTCACCTCGCAGGACAGCCACCAGACCGGCGGGAAGGTGCTGACCGTCGCCAAAATGGGCGTGCCCTACGGAGGCGGCCGCGTCCTCAGCCTGTTTTCCCACGAAAAGGTGGACAGCCTGACGCTCGAGTATCGCGACGCCAACGGCGCCCTCCACGGCGCGATCTTCAGCATGCCCCTGGGTCAGGCG
>DATNJE010000026.1:0-6285 GCA_035604095.1 Terriglobales bacterium | reverse complement strand
CTCCTTCATGAAGCGAGCGCGCCACTCCTGCACGTACTTCCGGTTGAAACTTGCCTCTTCTCCTTCACGGTACTGTCTGAGAATGAGCCGATATACGCGGAATGAAAGGGTAGCCGCAAGCTGGACAATCCTGGGGATGTCGTGTGGTTCGCGAACCGCATTCATTTCCACATTCTGGTCGCCGACCACGATGCTCTTCCACATGTCACTGCCGTGGGTAGTGCCGGAGAACGGACTGTAGATGTAACTATATTCGTTGAGACGACCGATTTCCTCAGCAACCTTACGGATGGAGGGAGCGCCGTAGACCACATACCACGGTGCGTCGTAGCCGCGCCTTGAGTAATGGGGCTCGAATCTGGCGTTGACGGCATCAAACGGTGCCCTTGATAGGAGATCGTCGAGCCGCCTTACCTCGTCGGCTATCTCCTTGGCCTGGTCGGCGGAAAGGGATATCCGCCGGGCAGCGTCAGCATGGCGTGTGGCCTCGGGTGTGCCAGCGATGAGAATCGAGTCCCATTGGCGGCGTCTCCGGAGGTTAGCGACGTAGAGATGATTGACCTTGGAATCGGTATCTGAAGTCAGCAGCCACTCCAGGGCGTGAGAGGTTTCGAGCAGTGAGCGAAGTTGGAGATTTGCCGTGGAGCAATTGCCGGCAGCGCCCAATATGGCCACGCCGTCCAAGTGAACGATAAACTGCCTGAGCTGCACGAAGATGACGCATATGGCCTTGAGATCCCTGGGGCTGCTCACGAACGCGCGCGGAATAAGAGATGTGCCGTAGTCGATTAGCTCGTTGAGCAGCCCGAGGGCGTCTTTGAAGTGCTTCGCCGCCTCGACGGCAAACCCCCTATCGAGAACAGATTTGTGTGATTCGTCATTCATGCCGAGACGGTTGTAGCGGCTGACCGCGGCCCACTCTTGGCTGCCGCCTGCAGCGGCTCGTTAGGCGGTCGCTCACACCTCAAACCGCCCAATTCAAGGCCCAGCTTCCGCACTAAGCTTTGCTCACGGCTGGACCGCATTCATCCCAAAATGGTGCCGCACGTCGGCGCCTTTGATCCAGAAGATGACGTCCTCGGCGATGTTGGTGGCGTGGTCGGCCACTCGTTCCAGGTTGCGCGAGATGAGCAGGGCATCCAGCGCCTGCTGCAACGCGTCCGGAACCCGCTTCATGTGCGCGATCATGGAGGCGTGGATCTCGCGGTTCATGTTGTCCACCAGGTCGTCCATCTTCAGCACTTCCTCGGCCGCTTCCGGACGGGCGTCGATGAACGACTGCAGCGCGCGCCGCACCATGTCCTTGGCCATTCCGGCCATGCGGGGAATATCGGCGGGCAGTTCCGTCTCCGGCAGGTCGAGCGAGTGCAGCACCCGCTCCGAGATGTTCACCGCCTGGTCGCCGACGCGCTCCAGGTCGGCGTTGATCTTCATGACCGCGGTGATGAAGCGCAGGTCGACGGCCATGGGCTGCTGCATGGCCAGCAGGTCGAGGGCGAGTTCGTCGATCTCGCGCTCCATGATGTTGATGGCGGGTTCGCCCTCGAGCACCAGCCGGCACAGCTCCCCGTCCCGCCGCCGGTAGCTCTCGACGGCGCGCTCCACGGCCTGCTCGGCCATGCCGCCCATGGTGAGCAGCTTCTGCCGCAACTGATCCAAACCTTGATGAAAACGCGTGCGCACTATCCAAACCTGCCTGTGATGTAGTCTTCCGTCCGCTTGTCGGACGGATTGGTGAAAATCTTCTCGGTCTTGTCGAACTCGATCAGCTTCCCCATCAGAAAAAAGCCAGTGTACTCCGCCACCCGCGCCGCCTGCTGCATGTTATGGGTGACGATCACGATGGTGTACTGCTCCTTGAGTTGGAAGATCAGCTCCTCGATCTTGCTGGTGGAGATGGGGTCGAGGGCGGAAGCGGGTTCATCCATCAGCATCACTTCCGGCTGCACCGCCAAGGCGCGAGCGATGCACAGCCGCTGCTGCTGGCCTCCGGAGAGGCTGGCCCCCGATTTTTTCTTCAGGGAGTCCTTCACTTCGTCCCACAGCGCGGCCATGTGCAGCGAGCGCTCCACCACTTCATCCAGCACCCGCCGGTTGTGGAAGCCGTTCAGCTTAAGCCCGGCGGCCACGTTGTCATAGATGGACATGCTGGGGAAGGGGTTGGGCTTCTGGAACACCATGCCCACGCGCCGGCGCACTTCCACCGCCGAGGTGCCGTTGCCGTAGACCTCCATGGACCCTATGCGCACCCGGCCCTCCAGGCGGGCGTCGCGTACCGTCTCGTGCATGCGATTGAGGCAGCGGACGAAGGTGGACTTGCCGCACCCGGACGGCCCGATCACGGCGGTAGCGTGATTGGCCGGCACGTCCATGGCGACGTCATAGAGCGCCTGCGTGGCGCCGAACCACGCGTTGAGCTTCTCGACATGGACGCCCACACCCATCGCTTAACTGGCTCCCTGCATCATGCCGCGGCTCGCCACCAGACGCACCGCGGCGACTGCACCCACGATCAGCGCGATCAGCACCAGCGCTCCCGCCCAGGCCAGCCGGTGCCATTCATCGAACGGCGAGATGGCGTAGGTAAAGATTTGCAAGGGCAGCGCGGCCGTGGGCTGGTTGGGGTTGAAGTTCCAGAACTGATTGCCGAACGCGGTGAACAGCAGCGGCGCCGTCTCCCCGGCGATGCGGGCGAAAGCCAGCATTACCGCCGTGATCACGCCGGCGCTGGCGGTGCGCAGCGTGACCGAGAGCGTGGCCCGCCAGCGCGACACTCCCAGTCCCCAGGCCGCTTCCCGCACCGTGAGTGGCACCAGCAGCAATACTTCCTCGGTGGCGCGGGTGATGGTGGGGATCATCATGATGCCCAGCGCCACTCCGCCGGAGAGCGCCGAGAAGTGCTTCTGGGTCAGCACCACCAGCGCGTAGGCCACGATGCCGATCACGATCGAAGGTACGCCGTTCAGCACGTCGGCGGTGAAGCGCAGCAGCGTGGCGAAGCTGCCGCGGCCGTATTCGGCCAGGTAGATGCCCGCACCAATTCCCCAGGGCACTCCGATCAGGCTGGCGATACCGAGAATCATCGCCGATCCCACGATGGCGTTAGCTACGCCTCCGCCCTGCTCGCCCACCGGGACGGGGAGGTGAGTGAAGAACGCCAGGTTCAGCGAGCCGACGCCGCGCAGCACCAGGTAGGAGAAGACGGCCAGCAGCGGAGCGATCACCAGCACCGCCATCAACGCGGCGAATCCGGTGGCGAGCCGGTCGGTGAGCTTGCGCCTAAAATCCAGAAGGCGTTGCTGCGACGGGCTGCGCTCCGGCGCGTCCGCTTTTGGCGTGATGAGATCGTTAGGCACGGACCCTCGCAGGCATGCCGCGTGTTACCGACCACACCAGCAGACCGGCCAATATGTTCACCACAATCGTCACCAGAAACAATCCCAGCCCGATCTCGATCAGGGCGCTCAAATACAGATCGCCGGTGGCCTCGGTGAACTCGTTGGCGATCACGCTGGCCATGGTGTAACCGGGTGCAAACAGCGAGCGGGCGATCTGCGGCGTGTTGCCGATGACCATGGTAACGGTCATGGTTTCTCCCAGGGCGCGGCCCAGCCCCAGGATAATGGCACCCACGATGCCGGTGCGGGCATTGCGCAAGACGCCCACCCGGATCATCTCCCAGCGCGTTGCCCCCAGCGCCAGCACCGCTTCCCGCTGCTGCTGCGGCACCGCGGTGAGCACTTCGCGCGAGATCGAGGCGATGATAGGGACGATCATGATGGCCAGGATTATCCCCGCGGCCAGCATGCCAATGCCGAACGGCGGTCCCGAGAACAGGCTGGTCCAGCCAAAATACTTCGCCAGCCAGGGCTGCACGTGCTCGCGCAAGAGCGGCGCCAGCACAAAGATCGCCCACAGCCCGTACACCACGCTGGGGATCGCGGCCAGCAGCTCGGTCAGGAAGGAGATGGTCCCGCGCAGCGGCTTCGGGCACATCTCGGTGGTGAACACCGCCACGCCCACCGAAAGCGGGATGGCGATCACCAGGGCCACCAGCGAGGAGACGAGGGTACCGTAGATGAACGGCAGGGCTCCAAAATCGCCCGCCACCGGGTCCCAGTTGGTTCCTTTGAAGAAACGCCAGCCGAACGCGTGGATCGACAGCCTGGACTGCAGCACCAATTCGATGACGATCAGCACTACGATGGTCAGCAGGGACAAGCCGCAGAACAGCATGGCGGCGGAGAAGACGCGGTCGGGGACTTTGCTGGCTTTGGCCGGAATCAGCGGGATGGTGCGCCCGGCCGGAGCCGTGGTTTCCGGCTCGGGCTGGGGCTTGTGCGGAAAACGAGCAGCTTCGACCAAGTTGCGCATCCCAGCCTCAGGCTAGCAGGCGATTGTTACAGCACTGTTACAGGGGATACCGGTGCCGACTGGTTGGCCAGCGCCGGATTTGAACACTGCGTTATGAGTCCTTACGGCAGGTAGTACCGGAAGGAAGTGAAGAACATATTCTCCACAGTATGAGGCGTGGGCGCAAAAGGATTGGTTGCAACGTTGCCCACGCGCCCGGCATCCCTCCAGGTGTTGAGGACCAGGTAAGAATATTGTGGACCAAACTGTATCCTGCCCTTGGGTCCGCTATAAGCCTTGTACCAGAATCCGAAGGTGCCCTCGATCAGGTTGCGCGGGTCATTACAACCGTTCGAGGCGGGCTGAAATCCCGGCTTGGTTCCGTTGGTGGCCGCAGCAGGATTGGGTTCCACCAGGCACAGTCCGGTGCCGGTTTGGTCGGTGCGACCGTAACCCACCAGGGCGGTGCCGTTCGCGTTCAGGTAGGCTGTGCGCTGCGCGTATTCGGTACCAGCGTTGGTGTAAACATCCCAATGCTTGGAATGCCACTCCAGCGTCTCCAATGCCTGGTAGCTGCGGATCAGGGCCAGACTTCCGTTGGGGTGCACGGTTACTTCCGCTAACTGGGACGTGCCGTAGCGGCCCACGCCGTCGCCGCCCAGAAAGTGGAGGCCGAAATCCACGTGTTTCTGGAAAAACGACCAGCGGGCATTGACCCCGCCGCCGCCGCCCGTGCGCACACTGGTGCAGGGTGGTGTGCTCGCTGTGGGAACGGCGACGCCGCATTGCGGAGTTGGGGTCGGTGTCGTCAGCAGAGCTGCCGGATAGATGCGGTCGCGGAAGTTGCTGAGGACCCCAAACACCTCATAGTGTCCGAACCCCGGTTCGAACGCGGCCTTCACGACGAAATCCGGCGTGTAGTTATAGGAGTAATTAGCAGCCGGGGACAGCCCTCCACTGCTCGTCAGGGTCTCTCCGCTGTTGTAAAGCCCACCGCCCGTTCCCGGCGCGCCGATCACGAAGTTGTTGGGGAAATTGCCCCCTCCGAGATTAGTCGTCTGCGCGTTCTCGATCGAAGCGCCGAGCCAGACCTTGTTATTGAAGTTCTTCACCACCCGGAAGCCGTACTGGCGCAACCAACTG
The DNA here is from genome assembly GCA_035604095.1 of Terriglobales bacterium. Taxonomy (GTDB): domain Bacteria; phylum Acidobacteriota; class Terriglobia; order Terriglobales; family Acidobacteriaceae; genus JAHFUA01. The sequence goes on along the minus strand of DATNJE010000026.1, from coordinate 789 downwards.
AAGCCGACGTGGTATTGCGCGTCAATGGTCATCGGTAACGCCTCGCTGCGGTTATCCAAACCCTTCTTGGTCTCCGTCACCAGGCTCCACATTTGTCCGCCGGTGAATGACCATCCGTTATTGAGCGCTACTTGCCCGAAGAGCTGGCGCATGCGGTTGGTGTAGCTGTTGCTCTGGTTGTTGTTGGAGGTTACGCCGGCGGAGAGCCAGTCCGTCTCGTAGTAGCCGCTGAGCTTCGCGGTCTTGATTTTGCCCTCCACCAGCATCGTGATGCGGGACTGGCGGCCGGACCCGAAAAACTCCGACAGGTGGTTAGCATCGTTACCGGGGAACGGGATGGAACTGAACGGAGTGTTCACGTCGGAGGCCGTGGCGTGCTGGCGCCACGCCGATTCTGCCGCCAGGAATCCGCCCGGCGTGATGGTGACTCCCTTGTAGTGCAGGGCCAGCGGGCTCTCGATCATCTCGCCGACGCGCTTCTGCTCCTCCTGCATGGTGGCCGCCATGTTGGTGGTATTGAGCTTGATATCGGCGACGGTGCTCTCGAGCGCGCTCACCGTCTGCGCATTCCGCGAGCTGCTGGAGACAGCGCTCTCCGCGCTGCTGCGCGCCTGGCTGGCGGCGTTCTGCAGGTCGGTGATTTGCTGGTCGCGGCTCTGCACCGCCTGCTGCAGTTGCTGGATCTGCTGCTGCTGGGTTTCCATCATCCGGCGCAACTGGTGGACCTCACCGGCAAGCTCGGCGGTCGGCGAGGGCGCGGCTGCGGCCATAGCTTTCTTCTTGGGCTTG
>DATNJE010000025.1:0-6364 GCA_035604095.1 Terriglobales bacterium | reverse complement strand
TGTTGGCGGGCTCTTCCTGCACCCAGACGATCTCCGCGTGCGGATGCCGCTCCAGCTCCGCCTCAAGCTCCCCCTCCGGGAACGGGTACAACTGGTCAACGAACACGATGGCCGTCGAGTCGTCCTTGCGGCGCTTGCGCTCCCCGCGCAGTTCGTGTCCGATCTTGCCTGTCGAGAGCAGCAAGCGCGAGGCGTTCCCGATCTCCGGATCGGGCACCACGCGCCGGAAGCGCGGCTCGGAGAACGCGGCCAGCGGCGAGGCCGCATCCGGATGCCGCAGCATGCTTTTGGGTGTGAACACGATCAACGGCTTGCGCCACTTGCCGAGCGCCTGCCGCCGCAGCAGCTGAAAATATTGCGCCGCGGTGGAGGGCTGGCAGATTTGTACGTTGTCCTGGGCCGCCAGTTGCAGGTAGCGCTCGATACGCGCGCTGGAGTGCTCCGGCCCCTGGCCTTCATAGCCGTGGGGCAGCAGCAGGACCAGTCCGGAGAGCAGGTTCCACTTGTCCTCGCCCGAGCTGATGAACTGGTCGATGATCACCTGCGCGCCGTTGGCGAAGTCTCCAAATTGCGCCTCCCACAGCACCAGCGTCTCGGGATAATCGCGGCTGTAGCCGTACTCGAATCCCAGCACACCGGCTTCGGAGAGCTCGGAGTTGTACACCTCGAAGCGCGCCTGATCCTCCGCGACCTGCGCCAGCGGGAAATACTTCTGTTCGTTCTCGATGTCTACCAGCGCGGCATGGCGTTGGTTGAAGGTGCCGCGCTGGCTGTCCTGGCCGGTAAGGCGGACAGGAACGCCACCGCGCAGCAGCGACGCGAACGCCAGCGCTTCGGCCATGCCGTAATCCACCGCAGCCTTTCCGTGTCCCATAAGCGCGCGCTGTTCCAGCAGCCGCTTGATTTTGGGATGGATGTGGAAGCCCTGCGGAATCCGCGTCAGCACGTCGGTGATCTTGCCCAGTTCCGCGACGTCGAGTCCGGTATCGACTTCGTATTCCGGCAGCCAGCGCCCGCCTGCGAATTGCGACCAGTACTCCGGCAGGGTGCGCATGGTCGGCTTCTTTTCCAGTTTGCGCGCGTTCTTCTGGGCGGCTTCGAGTTCGGTCCTGACTTTTTCGTCGCTAGACGCCTCGGCGCCGACGCGCTCGGCATAAAGCTTCCACAGCGGCGGATGGTCCTTGATTTTGCGATAGAGCAGCGGCTGAGTGATGGTGGGATCATCCACCTCGCTGTGGCCGTGGCGGCGATAGCCGATCAGGTCGATGACAACGTCATCGTGAAAACGATAGCGGTACTCGAGCGCCAGCGCGCCCATGCGTACCACCGCCTCGGGATCTTCACCGTTGACGTGGAAGATGGGGATTGGCTGCCGCTTGGCCAGATCGGCGGCAAAGCGCGCCGTGTGCAGCTCCGGCGGGCGGGCGGTGAACCCGATCAGGTTGTTGGCGAGGATGTGGATCGTTCCGCCGACCGAGAAGCCCTCGATGCCAGCGAAGTTGAGCGTCTCGGCGGTGATGCCCTGGCCGGCGAAGGCGGCATCGCCGTGGATCACGATGGGCAGAACCATCTCCTGGCCGTTGGCGCCGGCGCGCACCTGCTTGGCGCGCGTGCGGCCCATGGCCACCGGGTCCACGGCTTCAAGATGGCTGGGGTTCGACACCAGGTGGATGTGGACTTTGCGGCCGTTGCGTGCGAGGTAGTCGCCGGTAGCGCCGATGTGATACTTCACGTCGCCGCCGCCCAGCACGCTGCGCGGGTCCACGTCCTCGAAGCCGGCGAAGATCTCTTCTGCTGGGCGATTGACCACGTGCGCCATCACGTTCAGCCGTCCGCGATGGCTCATGGCCAGTACCGACCACTCCGCGTGGTGCTCCGCCGCGCCTTCCAGGATTTGGTCCAAGAGCGGAATGAGCGCGGTCACGCCCTCGAGCGAAAAGCGCTTGGTGCCCAGATACCTGGCCTGCAGCACCTGCTCGAAGACCTCGGCGCGCACCAGCCGCTCCAGGATGCGCTCGCGGTCCGGCGTAGAAGGCGCGCTCTCCAGCCGCTGTTCGATCCAGCTTCGCCGCTCCGGATCGGGCAGGTGCATGAACTCCGCCCCGATGGTTCCGCAGTAGTAGCGGCGGGCCTGCTCGGCGTCGGGACCGTCGAGGTTGAGTTCCGGACACGACTCAGGCTTGAGGAACTCGAGCGGATCAAGATCGGCCTCCAGGTATCCCCAGCGGCGAAACAGGTCGAAGACCTGCTCCTTTTCGATAGTGGCAGTCGGGACGGGCATCTCCATTAAGGATGCGCGCCAGCTTCCGAGGGACTCAGCCTCTGAACTTCAGGCGCTGCGGATTTACGCGGATGAACGCCGATATTTTCTGCTCCATTGATCCGCGTTTATCCGCGTGCATCCGCGGCGAAGAAGTTCGGCGGCAAGCGTGTTATCCGTAGGCGTGCACGTGCTCGGGCTTGACCCGGTACAGGACGCGCACTTCGCCCGGCTTAGCGTACGGGTACTTGTCCACGCCCAGGTACTTCTTGGCCAGCTTGTCGATATGCTGGTCGGCGCCCTTCTCGGTGATGTCCACCACGCGGCCGCGGACCTCGAGGTAGCGATAGGGATTGTCGGGGTCGATGAGCGTGAGCGTCACCCGCGGGTCGCGGCGGACATTCTTGTCCTTCAGTCGGCCGCGCGCCGAGTTGAAGACTACGTTGCCATTTTCGGCATCGACCCAGACCGGCGTCACCTGGACGTCGCCGTTGGGCATCAGCGTGGCCAGGCTGGCGAAAGCGCGCTTGTTGAACAGGTCGCGGTATTTTTCCGGGATAGTTGCATCAGGCATGTGTCCTCCGTTTATTCACGTTTGTTCTTGGCCGGCTCGCCGGCCATCTGGATGGGCGCGCCGGTGAACAGCGATCCCGCCCTATTCTCCGCCGCCAGCTTGTTGAATCCGTTCACGTCCGTGCTCAGCAGCCCATTGAAGTCCTGCAGGAAGGCTTGCAACTCCTTGTAGAGATCGGCATGCTCTTCCACCAGCAACGGGCTGGGAGCGCGATCATAGTCCATCATGATCTCGCGCAGCAGGTCCTCATAGTGGTCGTACAGCTTTTGTGTGAAGCGGATGTAGTCCTTGGCGTCGGGCCCCTGAGACTCGGTGTTGTAGGCCCGTTCCTCCATCGCTTTGACCTTCTTTTCCAGCGCGCGCGCCTGCTCCAGCACAGGAGCGTAACCGGCGGGCGCCATGCGGCCGGAGGTTTCATCCGCGGCCAGCAGCTTCTTCATCACGCCGATCTGCGAGTTGAGGCTGTCCAGACGATTGAGCGCCTCGTTCAAGTCGGATAGCTGATCGCGGACCTCGAGCGCCGCTTTGGTCTGCGCGCGGAAAGCTTCCATGTCGGCGGGGAAGCGCGGATCCGCCGCCACCTCCACGCGCTGAGATTCGGTCTTGCCATTCACCGTGACCGCAACCTGGTAGGTGCCGGGCACCACCGCCGGCCCCAGGTTGGCATCAAAGAATATGCTGGGCTCCGGCGGCGGCAGGAAGCTCAGGCGCACCGGCTGCTGGTAACGGAGATCCCAGAGTGCGCGGTTGAAGCCAGGCTTCGATGGGCCGTAGAACGTCTTGACCCACTTGCCGTCGGCATCCGAGACCTCGATTTTCACCGCTGTCTGCTGTTTCTCCTTCATTTCCGGTGTGACCTCAATCTCCGACTTCAGGAAGTAATCGATCACCGCGCCGCGCGGGGCATCGGGCGCGGAGAAGCCGGCCTGGCCGAAGCCGCGCTTGTTCCACAGGTGCCAGCGATGCGCCGTCTGCGCGCTGAACAGATGGAAATCACCGGACACCGTCTCCGGCGTCATCTCCTCCAGCGCTGTGAGGTTGTCGAACACGAAGACGCCGCGCCCGTGGCTCGCGACCACCAGGTCGTGCGTCCGCTTGACGAACTTCAGGTCATAGATGGGCACGGTGGGGAAGTTGCTCTTCAGGGGCTTCCATTCTTCGCCGTCGTTATCGGAGTAGAACAGTCCCGTGTCCGTTCCTGCCACGAGAAAGCCCTTCCGATTGGGATTTTCGCGCACCACGCGCGCGGGATCGCTGGCCGGCAGCCCCTTGGTGATCGCGGTCCACGTCTTGCCGAAATCATGTGTCTTGAAGACGTAAGGTTTGTCGTTGTCGAGCGCGTGGAGATCCACGGCCACGTAGCAGGTCTCGGCGGAGAACGGCGAGGCTTCGATTTGCTGGATGCGTCCCCACTCCGGCAGGTTAAGCATCGAGGCGGTGACGTTCGTCCAGTTCTCGCCGCCATCGCGCGTTACCTGCACCACGCCGTCGTCGGTGCCCACCCAGATTACCTTGGGATCGACCGGCGAAATAGCGATCGACAGAATGGTGCCGAAGGTCTCCGCCCCGCTGAGGTCGAGCTCCACCGGGCCGCCGCTGTGCTGCTGCTTGCTCTTGTCGTTGCGCGTCAGGTCGGGGCTGATCGGCGACCAGTTCATGCCGCCGTCGGTGGACTTGAACACCACGTTGCCGCCCAGGTAGACCTCATTGGGATCGGTGCTCGACACCGCGATGGGAGAAGTCCAGTTAAAACGGTACTTCAGCTCGGAGGGCGGCATGCTCCCCACGCCGCGCAGGTAAGGGCGCGCAAAGCGCGCCAAGCCCGTCTTGTTGTCCAGGCGCCGGATGTAGCCGTTCTGCGAGTCGCCGTAAATGATGTTCAACTTTCCGGGCGCGGGCACCACGTACTCGCCATCACCCATCACCGTCACAAACCAGTCCGCGCCCACCACTCCATCGCGGCTGAGGCTGCTGGAAGGGCCGCACCAGCCGAAGTTGTCCTGCAATCCGCCGCAGATCAGGTAGGGATCGTCGTCGCTGGTCGCTACCTGGTAGAACTGCTCGATAGGAAGGTTGTCCAGATAGCGCCAGTTCCTGCCGGCGTCGGCGGAGATGTACACTCCGCCGTCGTTGCCCTCGATCATGCGATCCGGGTGCCTGGGATCGATCCACAGCGCATGCTGGTCGGGATGAACGCCCTTGCCGATGATCTTGGCTGTCTTGCCGCCATCGCGCGATTCCACGATGTCGAACGACAGGAAGTAGAGATGGCTCTCGTCATTCGGCGCCACGAACAGGCGAGAGAAATAGAACGGCCGGGCATTGATCTCGCGATGGTTGCTGACTTCCTTCCAGTGGTCGCCCACGTCGGTGGAATCCCAGAGCACGCCCTTCTTGGCATCCACCAGCGCGTAGACGTGCTGCGGATTGCTGGGTGCGATCGCCAGCCCGATGCGGCCCAGCGGCGGCTTGGGCAGCCCTTCGCTCAACTTCTTCCACGCGCTGCCGCCATCGGTGGAGCGGTAAATGCCGCTGGCGTTGCCGCCGTTCACCAGCATCCAGGGATAACGCCGCACTTCCCACATGCCGGCGAACAGGACCATGGGATTCGCGGGATCCATCACCAGGTCACTGGCCCCGGTCTGCTCGTTCACGAAAAGCACCTTCTGCCAACTCTTGCCGCCATCGGTGGTGCGGTAGACGCCGCGGTCGGGGCCGCTGCCCCACACCCGTCCCAGGGCCGCGACGAAAACCACGTCCGGGTTTGTCGGGTGCACCAGGATGGCCGAGATCTGGCCCACGTTGTCCAGTCCCATGAAACGCCAGCTCGCGCCGGCATCGGGCGAGAAGTACACACCGTGGCCGGTGACCATGTCATTGCGCGGGTTGGCCTCGCCGGTGCCGACCCAGATCAAACTGGGATTCGAGGGCGCCAGCGCGATGGCGCCGATGGAAGCCGACGCCTCTTTCTCGAAGATCGGCTTCCAGGAAAGTCCGCCGTCGATGGTCTTGAACACGCCGCCGGCCGCGCCGCCCGCATAGTAGACGTTCGCCTGGCCGGCCACGCCCGCCACCGCCGTCACCCGCCCGCCGCCCACCGCCGGACCAAGGTTGCGGAACTTGATGTTCTCCAGGATGTCGTGGCTCTTCTCGGGGGCGGGCTTCTCGTTTTCGTCCGCCTGCACGGCCATGCAGAAGATCAGGATGGTTAAGATTGCCAGCACGCTTACCGTTCTCGATTTCATAGGACTGCTCCTGCTCCGGGGGATGTGAAGCTCGACAGGGAACGCCCGCCGCGTGGAAATGATTCGCACCATGAAGGCAAAACATTTTAGCGCAACCAGCGATGAGACTGCCGCCGGCAGGTCAGATCACCGGCAAGGCGGGGCTGATGACAAAGCGCAGCTTCTCGTGCGCGCGCCGCAAGGCGTTCTCCACGAATTCGGGTGATCCCCCGCGCGCGAAGATGAAGCCCAGGTAACTCGCTCCCTCCGGCAACGGCACCAGTTTCTGGGATTCCTTGGCGGTGA
>DATNJE010000024.1:0-4083 GCA_035604095.1 Terriglobales bacterium | reverse complement strand
AGACTCGCTTTCGCCGCAGGCCTGCTTCATGCCTTCGAGCGACAGGTAGGCCAGCGAGTCGGCGCCGATGTAATCGCGGATTTCATCGACGCTCTTGTTGGCGGCGATGAGCTGCTTCTTCGAGGGCGTATCCACGCCGTAGAAGCAGGGAGAGACGGTGGGCGGGCAGGAGATGCGCAGGTGCACCTCGCGGGCGCCTGCGTCGCGCACCATGCGCACGATCTTGCGGCTGGTGGTGCCGCGCACGATGGAGTCGTCGATCAGCACCACGCGCTGTCCCGCAAGTATGCTGCGCACCGGGTTTAGCTTGAGCTTCACCCCGAAGTCGCGCACCCGCTGCTCCGGCTCGATGAACGTCCGCCCGACGTAGTGATTGCGGATGAGTCCCATGCGCACCGGGATGCCGCTCTCCGCCGCGTAGCCCATGGCGGCGGCCACACCGGAATCCGGCACCGGCACCACCAGGTCAGCCTCAGCCGGAGCCTCAACCGCCAACTGCCGGCCAAGCTTCTCGCGGCTCTCGGCCACCGAGCGCCCGAAGATCACGCTGTCCGGCCGCGAGAAATACACGTGCTCGAAGATGCAGCTCGATTGCGCGGTTTGGCTCGCGAAATAGCGTGAGTAGATGCCTTCCGGGCCGACCACGATCATTTCACCGGGGTTCACGTCGCGCTCGTAAGTGGCGCCGATGAGATCAAAGGCGCAGGTCTCGGAGGCGAAGACGATGGTGTCCTTGCGCAGGCCGCCGGCGATGCGTCCCATGGAGAGCGGGCGGAAGCCGCGCGGGTCGCGCACCGCGAACACCCGGTCGCGGCTCATGATCACCAGCGAGAACGCGCCCTCGATCCGCCGCAGCGCGTCAGCAATAGCTTCGGGCAGCGTCTCCTCGCGCGACTGCGCCACCAGGTGGACGATCACCTCGGTGTCGCTGGTGGTCTGGAAGATCGAGCCCTGGGCCTCCAGGCGCGAGCGGATCAGTTGCGCGTTGACCAGGTTGCCGTTGTGCGCCAGCGCGATCATGCCCTTGTTGCAGTCCACCATGATGGGCTGGGCATTGAGCAGCGCCGAGTCGCCGGTGGTCGAGTAGCGCGTGTGCCCGATGGCCAGCGTGCCCTTGAGTTTTTCCAGCACGGCTTCGGTGAAGATGTCGGCCACCAGGCCCATGGACCGGTGCGCGTACATGGTCACGCCGTCGGTGGAGACGATCCCCGCCGACTCCTGGCCGCGATGCTGCAGCGCGTGCAACCCGAGGTAGGCGAGCTTGCCCGCCTCTGGGTTGGAGTAGATAGCGACCACGCCGCATTCATCTTTGAATTTGTCGAAGGCCATAGCTATGCAGACACCGTAATGGAATCGGCCACCGTGGTCGGCTCAGGAACCGGGTCGCCGTGCTGTTTCAGACTTTCTATATGGAGTTCGATCGCTTCGCGAATCAGCTTCTTCACCTGCGCCTTGGTTTTTGCGGTCGCGACGCAACCGGGCAGGTCGGGGATGTAGGCACCGTATCCCGTAGCAGATTTTTCGTAGATGACCGTGTATCTCATTTCTCCAACACCGCCGGCCCCAACTTCTCGCCCGTCTCCACCTGCAGGGCTCGCTCCAACGCGCTCGCCCAAGCTTGCTTCAGCTCCGACACTCCCGCTGCGGCCACTTGCCGGCCATCAACCAGGATTTCGATTCTCTCGGTAACAGTCTCGCCCAGCACTTCCGCCGCGATGCCGTATTCTACTGCTAATTCTTGGATTCGCCCGACATGCTCGCTGGCGCAGGAAATCAAGATCCGGCTCGAGTCTTCTCCGAATAGCAGGAACTCCGCCGCGAGGCCGCTAGACACCAGTTCGACGCGCGCGCCCACGCCGTTGGGGAAAGCGGATTCGGCCAGCGCCACCGCCAGCCCGCCGTCGGAACAATCGTGTGCCGACTCGGCCAGTCCCTGGCGAATCACCTCGACAATGCACCTCTGGAGCGCGGCTTCCTTCTCCAGCTCGAGCGCCGGCGGGAAGCCCCAGACCATGCCAAGGATGTCCTTAGCGTACTCGGAGGAGCCGAACTCGGCTTCGGCATCGGTCGAGTCGCCCTGCTCGGCGCCACGTAACAGCAGCAAGGCGTGTCCTGATTCGTGGAACTCGAAGCCGGCCGTCTTTTCGACCTCCTCGATCACGCCCACCACGCCGACCACTGGCGTGGGATAAATCCCCTCGCCCAGAGTTTCGTTGTAGAAGCTGACGTTGCCGCCGGTGATAGGGACTTCGAGCTCTTCGCAGGCGCGGGTCATGCCGTCGATCACCTGCGCGAACTGCCACATGATCTGCGGCTTCTCGGGGTTGCCGAAGTTCAGGCAGTTGGTGGCCGCCACCGGGGTTGCGCCCGTGCACGCCACCTTGCGCGCCGATTCGGCGACCGCGTGCATGGCGCCCAGCCGCGGATCGAGCCAGCACCAGCGCCCGTTGCCGTCGAGCGCCATAGCCAGCCCGCGCTTGGTGCCCTTGATGCGGATCACGCCCGCCTCGCGCCCCGGTCCCTGGACGGTGTTGATCTGTACCATGGAGTCGTACTGCTCGTGCACCCAGTGCTTGGAGCAGATGTTGGGTGAAGCCAGCAGGCGCTTGAGGTTGGCGGTCAGGTCGGCGGTTTCACCCAGGCGGATGGAGGGCGGCATCTCGCGCTCGACCGGTGGCTCCCAGCGATCCAGGGAACGGTGGTAGAGCGGAGCATCGTCGGTGAGGGCGGCGTTGGGGATCTCGGCCACCACGCGCCCATGTTCCAACACGCGCATCTTGCCGTCTGGGGTGACGCGGCCGACCGTCACCGCGTCCAGTCCCCACTTCTCGAAGACGCGGAAGACCTCGTCCTCGCGGCCCTTCTCGGCCACCAGCAGCATGCGTTCCTGCGACTCGCTGAGCATGATCTCGTAGGGCGTCATGCCGGTCTCGCGCTGCGGAACGCGGTCCAGCTCGATCTCGATGCCGACGTCGCCGCGCCCGCCCATCTCGCAGGTAGAGCAGGTAAGGCCGGCAGCGCCCATGTCCTGAATGCCGACCACGGCGCCGGTGCGCATCGCTTCCAGACACGCTTCCAGCAGCAGCTTTTCCAGGAAAGGATCGCCCACCTGCACGTTCGGCCGCTTCTGCTCCGAGCCTTCGCTGAATTCCTCGCTGGCCATGGTGGCGCCGTGGATGCCGTCGCGGCCGGTCTTGGCGCCTACGTAGATGACGGGATTACCTTCCCCGGCGGCGCGCGCGTAGTAGATCTCGTCGCGCCGCACCAGGCCGAGCGCGAACGCGTTCACCAGCGGGTTCTGCGAGTAACAGGGCTCGAACTTGGTCTCGCCGCCGAGGTTCGGCACGCCAAAGCAGTTGCCGTAGGCGGCGATGCCGCTCACCACGCCGTCCACGATCGAATGGTTGCGGTGGAGGGTGGCTTGATCAGGCTTGCCGTCGCCGGCCGTGATCGGCCCGAAGCGGAGCGAATCCATGATGGCCACCGGCCGCGCGCCCATGGTGAAGATATCGCGCAGGATGCCGCCCACGCCGGTAGCTGCGCCCTGGAAGGGCTCAATGAACGACGGATGGTTGTGCGACTCGATCTTGAAAGCGCAGGCCCAACCGTCGCCGATGTCGATGATGCCGGCGTTCTCCCCCGGCCCTTGCACTACGCGGCGGCTGTGCGTTGGCAGGCGCTTGAGGTGCACGCGCGAGCTCTTGTAGGAGCAGTGCTCGCTCCACATCACGCTGAAGATGCCCAGCTCGGTGAGGGTGGGCTCGCGTCCCAGCCACTTCAGGATGCGCTGATACTCCTCGGCGCTGAGGCCGTGTTCCTGGATGACGTCGGGGGTGATCGCCTGGGCCGTCTCGGGGGATGATGGCATGGGAGTAAGGTCCTATTCTCGCACATCGGCGCGGTACACTGTGACGGATCGTCGCCGTCCTATGAAATCCGTCATCGTCGGCACCGCTGGGCATATCGACCACGGGAAAACCGCGCTGGTCAAGGCGCTGACTGGCATCGACGCCGACCGCCTGGCGGAAGAGAAGCGCCGCGGCATTACCATCGACATCGGCTTCGCCCACCTTGAGCTGCCGG